>WQRP01000059.1 GCA_009786675.1 Treponema sp.
GGCAAAAAGGTTGCGATTCTGGGGCTTGCGTTCAAGCCGAACACGGACGACATGCGCGAGGCGCCCGCACTGACGATTATCAACGCGCTCGCCGCAAAGGGAGCCCGTGTCAACGCCACGGATCCCGCCGCGCTGGAGGAAGCGAAATGGCGGCTTAAGGACACGGGAGATTCGCTCTCGCTTTTTGAAGACGAATATGAAACAATGGCGGGCGCCGATGCCCTTGTGATTGTCACGGAATGGAACCAGTACCGCAACCTTGATTTTGAGCGCGTGAAAAAATTGCTTGCAGCGCCTGTGCTCTTCGATTTGCGCAATATATACAAACGCGCCGACATGGAAAAAAAAGGGTTTCGCTATTACGCAGTCGGACAGTGAAAAAGAAATAGGTGTGGAAATATGAGAGTTGCCGTCGTTCACTACTGGCTTGTAAACATGCGCGGCGGGGAAAAAGTACTCGAAGCCCTGCTGGAGATGTTTCCCGACGCGGACGTATATACCCATGTTTATAACCAGAAAGCAATTTCCGACTTAATAAACCGGCACAATATCATTACGTCCCGCATCAACCGCCTTCCTTTCGCAAAAAAAATTTATCAGTTTTATATGCCCCTTATGCCACGGGCGCTTATGGATTTTGACCTTCAGAAATACGACCTTGTTATTTCCAGCGAGTCGGGACCCGCGAAGGGCGTGGTTCCAAATCCCAACGCCTTTCATCTATGTTTCTGCCACAGCCCAATGCGTTACCTGTGGGACATGTATCATGAGTATTTCAGGGGGACGGGGTTTTTTGTTCGTTTTTTCATGAAGCGGCTTATCCCCTCTCTAAGGGTTTGGGATATAGCTTCGGCGAATATGGTTGATCGTTTTGTCGCAAACTCCCATTATGTCGCAAAAAGAATTCGACGAATCTATAATCGCGATGCCGAGGTTGTGTCCGTACCGGTGCATGTCGAAAAATATCTTGCAACGGAAAGGAACCCCGCCGATTACTACCTGTTTTTCGGGCAGGTTACCGGCTACAAGCGCGCGGATCTTGCCATAGAGGCCTGCCTCAGATCGGGCAGAAAGTTGATGGTTGCCGGGGATGGCGCAAAAAGGAAAATGCGAAAAAAGTACTCGAAATCGGGACTGATCCGTTTTACCGGAAAGGTTTCCGATGCGGAGGCAACGACTCTTTTTTCCGAAGCCCGCGCGTTGCTCTTCCCAGGCATTGAGGATCTTGGCCTTGTACCGATAGAGGCAAACGCCGCAGGGTGTCCGGTGATCGCCTTTCGGGAAGGGGGCGCGCTGGATACGGTAAAGGAAAAGGTTACAGGTCTTTTTTTCGACGAACAAACGCCCGAAGCCCTGGTTGCGGCAATGAACCGTTTCGAGGAAATCGAGGCACAGTTCCGCGACCGAGAGCCGTTCAGAGTCCATGTTCAACAGTTTTCCAAGGCCGCCTTTATGGAGCGAATACGAAAAACCCTTGAAAAAAGGGAACGGATGTAATAAGTTATAGCATGACCCTTTCCGAGTTTGACGTCTGGTTTCGTACCCGCTTCCGAAAGACCAGTTCCGCCCCCACCATCATCATATTCATCCTTTCTGACTTGCTGGGAATAATGCTCTCGTTCGGCTTGGGCTTCATCTTCGTCGAAGCATACGGGTGGATCATAGTAAAGTACAGCGGCTTCATCAACCTAAGATCCTTCGTAACCTACTGGCCGTACCTGCCAGTGTTTATTATTATTTTTCAAATAATTGGATTGTATCCAGGCATCTCGCTGGCCCCTTCCGAGGAACTCAGGCGTTTCAGCATCGGCTCCCTTATGGCTTACGGCGGCGTAATTTTATCCCGGGTTATTGAAAACCAGGGATGGGACCAAGTAAACGCCGCCTTTACCATCAGCCTTTTTTTCTCGGCTTTCGTGCTGCTCACTTTTAGAAGCATGATCCATTGGCTTCTTCGCAAAATCGGGATGGGGGGTATTCCAGCCGTCGTCTACGGTAGCGGCAGCACCGCAAGGCATTTTATAGACAGGACACAGAGCAGTACAAAAATGGGGTATATGCCGGCGCTTATTCTGGACGACGAAGCGACAGGAGCCGAGGAATACAAAGGGATCCCGATAATTCACGATACCAACATCGGGCCTGAAATTGTAAAACGCTATAACATAAAGATGGCAATAGTAGCGATGGATCAAAAGGACACGGGCAAGGACAAGGACAAATTGAAACAGTTGCTAGAACATTCGGTTTCGGCTTTCCGTTACCACGTTATTATTCCTGATTTTTTTGACAGAGCCAATATCTGGATGTCCGTGCGCGATTTCGACGGCTTGCTAGGTTTTGTGACGAGCATTAAACTGGGTATGCCGTGGAACCTTGGTATAAAACGCTTTATTGATATTTTTCTTGTCATAGTCGGGGGCATTATCGTTCTTCCCGCGTTACTCTTTGTCGCCTTGTTGGTCAAATTAACCTCGCCTGGCCCCGTTCTGTACGGGCACAAACGCATGGGAAGAAACGGGAAACCTTTTTACGCCTTGAAGTTCCGTTCCATGGCAACGGATGCCAACGAACGACTGGAAAAACTTCTTGAAACAAATCCCGACCTGAAAAAAGAGTGGGAGGAAAACCACAAATTGAAGGTCGATCCCAGGGTAACGAAACTGGGGAAATTTCTACGGCGGACAAGCATTGATGAATTTCCCCAGCTTATCAACATACTGAAAGGAGAGATGAGTCTTGTGGGGCCTCGCCCGATTACCGAGGGCGAAGTGGAAAAATACGGAGAGGATTTTTCCTGGATATTTTCTGTCAGACCCGGGTTAACGGGTCTATGGCAAGTCTCCGGCCGTTCCGAAACAGATTATACCAGCCGTGTCTCATACGACACGTACTATCTGCAGAGTTGGTCCCTGTGGCTGGATCTATGGGTGATATACAAGACATTCGGCGTGGTATTGCACGGCAAAGGAGCATATTAGATGTCAACTCTTTTATGGTTTTTGGTTCTAAAATGCCTGGTTCTGGTTCCAGTCGCGGCGCAGGGGCCAGTGCGTTCCTTTGACGATATTTTCCCGAACCTTCCCCCCGCCGTGCGCGCGGAGGNATTTTCGCAGGACGGTTTTTTCACGTCGTTTTCGCGAAGGTCGTCATCTGCCATGGATTTCAGGCAGCATATCCACTTTTCCCAAAGTACTCTGGACAGAGGTATCAGCGAGGCCGTCCTTGCGACGCAGCCCCTGGTTTTAGTGGAATCGATTTTGGTTGTCCCTGGCGAGGGCTCCCTGCTGGACGTTTACAACGCCCTTAGCCAGACAAGGAACCTTCAGGGACGGCTTTACCACTCGCACAGGCGCGACGCGTATATTCCACTGTTCGAGGAAGTCNCCCGCCTTGACTCGGGAAGAAGAAACGCCCCCGTTGCCGATCCCGCCCCCGCCTTGAGCGTTCCCCGGTCCGAAACGATTTATATGCGGCTTAGGGACGCGAATTTTGGGAACACCTTTTACCGGGCGCAGATGAGCCTTGACGGAAAGGGCCTGCGCTACAGCCTTACCAACAACCGAACGATTACGCACCTAATGTTTCCCGCCATAAGGGAGGGAAGGTTTGTGGCCCAAATGTACTTCGAGCCGATTGCGGAGGGTATCCTGATATACAGCCTTGCCGGCGTCGACGTTTCCAATTTTGTGTACTCGCAGATTCACATGCGCTCGGCAATCAGCACGCGGCTGGCCGTGATAATCGAGTGGGCCGTGGACGGGATTATCGGCAACTAGGATGTTTTGGGGCATGGCCTGTTGACAAAACAATTGCCTTTTGGTAGTGTCTAGTATCGCGGCTGTCGTATAATGGTTATTACCCCAGCCTTCCAAGCTGGAGACGTCGGTTCGATTCCGATCAGCCGCTTTGGTTCCGCGTTCCCCTATTTGATTTTTTCCGCCGCTTCAATAATAAGTTCGGCTATGCCTTCTGGATCCAGGGTGTCCGTGTCGATGATCAGGTCGCAAAAGTCGTATTCGTCATTGTCGAGATTGTAAATACGCAAATAGCGGACGTGATCCTGGTGATCCCTTTCGGCGGTGAACGACGCGGCCGACTCTATCGTCTCCCCTTCCCTTCTAAGTATCCTTGCCGCCCTGGTTCTGGCCTCTGCCCTTAGGTAAACCTTTAGGTCAGCCTCCTTCAGCATCCATATCGCAAGGCGCGAGCCAAGCACGCAGCCGCCGCCGGCGCGGGCGAGTTCCAACTGGCGCCTGTCAACTTCCTTATCCCAACTGTCGTCCTTCGACGCCATGTCCAGCACGTCCCGAAGGCTGATGCCCGTTTCCTGCGCCAGGGAACGAAAGGTGAAATTCACGAACCTTAGACCCAGCCTGTCCGCCACGATTTTGCTGACCGTCGTGTTTCCGCACCCGCTTTTCCCGGACACGGCAATTTTTATTTCCTTCTTCATTTGCGTCCCACCGTCACTCAATGTTCCTAAGCTGTTCCCTAGCGTTCTCAAGGGCTTCCTTCATGTCCACTACCGCGCGGCTCACCTCGGTCATAGTGCTTTTCGAGCCAATCGTGTTTATCTCGCGGTTTATCTCCTGACACAGAAAATCAAGCTTTTTCCCGGGCCTGTCGTTCCTGGCCGCCTCCGCCCTGAATTCGCCCAGGTGCGACGACAGCCTGGAAATTTCCTCGGAAACGGTGTACTTCATCAACAGCACGGCGGTTTCCGCCATGACGCGGTTTTCGTCAATGCTTCCGCCGGTAAGTTCCCTGAACCTTGCTCCGACGTTTTCCCTTATCGAGGCTTCCAGGGTCGGAACGTGATTCGCCACGGTTTGCAGGGCGGACTCGATGCGGGCCACCGACGCAAGTATGTCCCCCTCGGTGTGCCGGCCTTCCCTTGCGCGTTCCGCCGCGAACGCCGAGACGGCCTCCCGCAGGACGGGCTCGATCGCGTTCCAGTAGCGACCGGCGTCCCGGTCCTTTTCGGCTTCCAGAACCCCTTCCATCCCGATAAGCGTTGATACGCTTATATTATCGGCAAGACCAAGGTTGGCGGAAAGATCGGAGATCGCCTTCATGTAGGCCCTGGCCGCCGTGGTGTTTACGGTGACGTTTACCGGGGCGTTGGTTTCCCTTACCCTAATCGAAACCTCGACCCTGCCCCTGCCGCAGGAACCGGAAACCAGGGCGCGGGCCCTCGTTTCCAGCCCCGGAAGCCAGGGAGGGGCGTTCACCGAGACTTCCAGGAATCGGTTGTTGTAGCCCTTTATCTCGACCGAAACGGACACGGCGTCGTCCGCCCGTTCCCGCCAGGCATAACCGGTCATGCTGTTCATGCGGAGCCCCCGCGATCCAGGGCGCGGTAATACTCGAAAAGCCGCGCGCCAAGGGGCCAGTTGTTGCCGGCGCCCAGGGTAAGGAACAGGTCGCCCGGCCTAAGCACCTCCTTGAGCGGCTCGACGGCATCCAGGGGTTCGGCGACGTAACGCAAGACAGGGGTTTCGCCCCGCAGGCCGGCGATTTTTTCATGGATTGACATGCCGTCAAGGCAGCCGTCGAAGCGTTCCCGCGCCGAGGCGTAAATCTTGTGGAGAAAAAGCACGTCCGCCCCGGAAAGCGATTCGGCGAAGCCGTCCAGCAGGGCGGCGGTTCTGGTATAGGTATGGGACATAAAGCTTACAACGATCCGCCGCGAAGGGTAAAAGTCCCTTAGGCCTTCCAGGGTTGACCGAATCGCGGTCGGGTGGTGGCCATAATCGTCCATGAAGACTATCCCGCCGGCGACGCCGACAAGCTCGGCCCGCCGTTTGGAGCCGGCGAATTCCCCCAGCGCCTTCTGCGCGGCCGCCCGCCTTTCGTCGTTCCAGCCGTCGCCGAATTCCTTTTCCAGCAGGACGCCGGCAAGGGCCAGGGCGGCGGCGGCGTTCAGCGCCTGGTGGCGGCCGGGGACGCGAAGGCGCAGTTCCCCGGGAAATGCGCCCACGCGAAACCACGCCGTTTCGTCGCAGACACGGTAGGAATCGACGCGGTAATCGCCATCGGCGGAAAAGCCGTAGGGGACAAGGGTCACGCCGCGCCCTTCCCTTTCGACGATGCCGGCGACCTCGCTGGCACCGGGGTCGTCGGCGCAGTAGACCAACTGCCCGCCCGGGGGGATTAGGCGGCAGTATTCGACGAAGGCGTCGCGGATGGATTCGTAGGTAGGGAAAAAGTCCTGGTGGTCGCTTTCCACCGACGTCAAAATAACCCGCCAGGGACGAAAGGCCAGAAAGTGCTTCTTGTACTCGCAGGTTTCCGCGACAAGGTACCTGTCCCCAAGAACCAGGGTCGATCTCCCGCCGAAATTCACCACGGCGCTGCCCACCAGAACCCGCACCGGAAGCCCAAGAGCCCGCGCCAGGCAGCCGCACATGGCCGTGGTGGTGGTCTTGCCGTGCACCCCGGCGACCCCGGTGGAATCGAAGCCCTCGGAATACGCGCCCAGGGCGTCGGGGTATACAGCAAGGGGAATGCCCTTGCTTCGCGCCTCGGCAAGCTCCACGTTGTTTTCCTGGGTGTAGGCGGCGGAATGGACCACAAGGTCGATATCGTCGCCTATGTGGGCGCGGTCGAAGGACTCGTGGAACGGTATGCCAAGCTCGTTTAGGATGGCGTCCGTGTAGAAGACCTCCGGAACGTCGGAACCGCGCGTTTTTATCCCCTTGCCGTGCAGGAATTCGGCAAGGGCGCAGACGCCGGTGCCCTTTATGCCGACGAAATAGACCGAGGAACACTGGCTGAGCATACCGGAAACAGAGTCCATATTTAGTTTTACATCGAATTCGCCGGCAATTCAAGCGGACCGACGCGAAACTCCAGCGGATCGCCGCTCCGGGGATCGTAAAAGGAAAGGCCGATCGCCCTTAGGGCCAGAAANCCCTCCGCCGCCGGGCCGAGCCGGGGATCGTACAGGGGATCGTTAAGGATCGGGAAGCCGATCCAGGCAAGGTGGCAGCGTACCTGGTGGCGGAACCCGCGTTTTAGCCTTACGGCGAACCTGACGGGATCGCCGGGGCCGTGGTTGGAAACCCCAAAGACCTCGGTACGGTAGGGGCCGCCCCGATCCGTCGCGGTTTCGCCGCCGCCGGCGCCGACCACCGGGCGCACCTGCTTCCGGCCGGGGCCAAAGGGGCGGAAGAAGCTTTCGACGGCAAAGCCGTCCAGCCCTCCAAGGCGAACGGGCGGCGGGGGGAAGGAGGGAGGCGGGGACGCGGCCTTCCGGCAAATCGCGAGGTATTCCTTGGAAAAATTCCCCCCGGCCTGCTGCGCCAGAAGGCGATCCAGGGATCCCTGGTTTTTCGCGAAAAGCACCAGCCCGTTGGTCTCGAAGTCCAGGCGGTGGAGAAGCCCGCCCTCCCCTTTTTTCCTGCCGCGCAGTTCCACAACCCCGGGAAAGGACGCGGCGTACCAGTCGAGCAGCGTGCCGCCTTCCCCCGCGCGCAGCGGGGCGCAGTGCATTCGGGGGGGCTTGAAGACCACCGCGAAGTCGCCAGTTTCGGCGAGGATGTAGGGGGCGGGTTTTTCCGCCCCGTTACGGCCGGTTTCGGGCAGCGCTTCGGTCGCCATGGCAATGTCCCCCTCTTGTTCCGCGAGCCTGTTTATTATAGCACGCATGTTCGGGTCGGTCAGGTGCCAGGGGATACTGCCTAGGCGCCGTCACCTTCCCGTCGATGCGGGCGGAAACGAGGCCTGAAAGCGCGGCCTAGAGCCTGAACCCAACACCAACCTTCACGATTACGCCAAAGCCGCCGCTTGCGTCCCTGCGGTCGTTGTTATCGGCCCAATCCCTGGTTTGCCTGGAAAGGAAGCGGTATGCGCCAAGAACGGACACCCTGTAGAACAGCCTTTCCGACAAATCGAAATCGCCGCCCATGCCGCCCTTGATTCTGAAGGTGTTTAGGCGCGACGGCTCCGGATGGGAACGCCCACCCCGCAAACGCGAGGAAAGCACGATGTTGTACCCAAAGCCCAAAAGCGGGAAAAGGGTAATATCGCCGCGAGCCAAATTGATGGGGAACGGCTTCTGGATCTGGATGGGTAGAAGATGGGACGCCTTTAAAGGCTATATTGCGGAAGATCCCTGGCTAGCCACGCACAGGCAACCTCGCCTTTACAAACTCGATAACGTTTTGGGCTTTTGCACCCATGGCAGGACGAACTCCACGTCAACCATAAATCTTGACCCCTTCCCTGGCGATCTTCCTTTCCATCGTCGGCCCCTCCGCCAGCCTCAGGTACCGGCTCTTCTTGTTGGCGATAACGTCAACGGGCATTGTCTTTATCCTGCCTATCGCTCCGAGTATCTTGACCTCCGCGTCAAGCTCCCTTGTCTGCGCGTCGTCCCTAAGAACCACGTACAGATCCAGATCGGAATCCTTGTGCGCCACGCCGTAGGCATGGGAACCGAAAAGCCATATCTGTTCCACCGGAACGGCGCGGACTATGATTTCCTTAAGGGTGTCCAGTTCGGATCTGACGGCTTCCGTCATGGCGGGCTCCTTGCCTAGAATTATGGCTTATATCCGGGCTGCTGTCAAAGCTGGTGCCCTTGTTTGTGGCACGGCAAGCGCGCGGAACCTCCACAATTCCCTTCATATATGGTATCCTAGCCCAAAGCAAATGGCGAACAGAGACACCAAAACCGCCCCGGCGGGGCTTATCCTTCTGCACAAGCGACCGGGCCTTACATCCTTCGACTCGCTAAAGGCGGTAAAACGCGCCCTGGAAACCGGCAAGGCCGGGCACACCGGCACCCTGGACAAATTCGCCGAGGGGCTTTTGCTGGTGCTGACGGGCAAGGCACTGAAGCTTAGCCAGTGGTTTACCCACTGCGACAAACAGTACGAGGGCACGATCCGCTTCGGCGTCGAAACCGACACCCTGGATCCGGAGGGCGCCGAGGTTGCCAGGGCTCCCTTGCCGTCCCGCCAGGAGGTGGAGGAAGCGCTTGGCCTGTTTCGCGGGAAGATCGGGCAGGCCCCGCCAGCGTATTCGGCGATCCATATTGGGGGGGAAAGGGCCTCGGTGCTGGCGCGCAGGGGCGAGGCCCCGGAAATGAAAAAGCGGCCGGTGGAGGTTTACCGGCTGGAACTCCGGTCCTGGGATCCGCCCCTCGCCGGGGTTTTCGTCCACTGTTCCGGGGGGACGTACATCCGCTCGCTTGCCCGGGACATCGCCCTGGCCGCCGGGAGCCGGGCGCACCTGGCCGGGCTTCTGCGCACGCGGGTCGCCAGGTTCGGGCTGGAGGACGCCGTTTCCCCGGAGGCCGGGGTGGTTCCCCGGCCGGTGGACAGGGCCGTTTTTGACGCGCTGGGGCTTCCCTGCCTGGAGGCGGATCCGGAGGCCGCCCGGGGAATCGCCGGCGGCAGGCCCCTGCGCGAAAGCCTGGACACGCCCACCCTGAACCGGATCTCCGGGGACGGGGCGAACGCCGTCGCGGTTTTCTCCGGGGATCGCCTTCTTGCCGTCGTCGAGCGCCCGGGCAAGGGCGAACCGTGGAAGTACGGGTACGTCTATGCGCGTGATTGACTGGGGCGAATTCACATCGCCAAAGGGGGCGCCTTTTACCCGGCCCCTGGCCCTTACGGTCGGGGTCTTCGACGGGGTGCACCTGGGGCACCGGGCCCTGATACGCCGCGTCGTCGCCGAGGATTCCTGCCTCCCCACGGTGGTCACCTTCAGGCGGAACCCAATGGAAACAATCCGGCCGGAGGGCTTCGCCGGGGACATCTTTAGCCTGGAACGAAAGCTTTCCCTGCTGGAGGCCCTTGGCGTGGG
>WQRP01000060.1 GCA_009786675.1 Treponema sp.
TTCGTGAACCAATCGGTGGGCCGGCTCGCCGCCGTCGCCGGTGGTTCCGCGCTGGTTCTGTTCACGTCGTACCAGTCACTAAACAACGCCTGGAACGCCGCACTGCCGGAACTTCAGGAATTGGGAATACGCTGCCTGAAACAGGGCGACGACGACCGCACCCGCCTTCTGCAGACCTTTCTCGCCGACGAAAGTTCCGTGCTGTTCGCCACAAGCTCGTTCTGGGAGGGCGTGGACGCGCCGGGCGACACCCTGCGCCTTGTCATCCTCTGTCGTCTGCCGTTCAGGACACCCAACGATCCGGTCTTCGAGGCCAGGCGGGAGGCGGTGCAGAAGCACGGAGGCAACCCCTTCATGGATCTTTCCCTGCCGGAGGCGGTGACGAAGTTCAAGCAGGGCTTCGGGCGGCTGATGCGGCGATCCGGCGACCGGGGGGTGGTCGCCGTTCTTGACGGGCGGCTTATCAAAAAACGCTATGGGGAGCTTTTCCTGCACTCGTTGCCAGAGACCATGACCAGTTTTTCCGACTTTTCGGGCATCCTGCGCGACATGGAGGATTTTCTTTTTTGATAGCGCTACGGTTTTGTTTTAATACAATGACTTTTCGAAAGAAAGCACACGAAAAATCCCCAGGCGACAACATTACTACCATAGGCTATTTGTGCAAGTAACCGAAATGGGAGAAACTGATTAGACTATGAAAGAAGAGCGTATATCCGAAAACTATGTTCGCCTTTTGGTCAGCAGAAACCTGAAGCGGCTACGATCCATGCAGAACATGTCACAGTTAGGTCTTGCCCACACCGCTGGGCTAACCCATAATTTTATCAACGACATTGAAAACTGCAAGAAGGGAGTTTCCGCCAAGACCCTTGCAAAGCTTTCTATCGCGCTCAACGTGGAACCGCACCAGTTTTTCTTGCCAGAAAATATGTCAAACAGCAAAATGCAGGTCTACGTAAGCGACTTCAACGATTCACTTCAGAAGATCGTGAAGGAACTGACCGATCAGTATCTCGCCGAAGGTTGAACATGAGCCGCCCAGGAAGCCAGCCGCTTCCTGGGCGGCCTCCTTTTTTCCCCCAATAAAGCGCCTGCGTGCCGAAGGGTCGGGGCAGCCCCTAAAACAGAATGCCCATCGTGATTTTAAGCACCTTTTCCGAAAAGGCTTTTTTGTCTATCGGTTTTACGGTAAAGTCGTTTGCGCCGCATTTTAGGGCCTCGATAACGTCGGGCTTGCCGCTTTCGCTGGTGACCATGACCACGGGCAGTTGCTTGAATTTTTCCTGTTTCCGCATAATTTTCAGGACGTCCAGGCCCGTCATCTTGCTGGACAAATTCCAGTCGAGAAACACGAAATCAATATGGTTGCAGCCCAGCATTTCCAGAGCGGTTTCGCCGTTTTCGGCCTCCAGGAAACTTAGTTCTCGACCAATGTCCATCTCGCTTACGTAGTTCTTAATGAGATTGCGGGTAGGACGGGAGTCCTCGACTATTAAAAACCTCATACAGCCACCTGTGTCCCAGTGATTTCCATTATAAGGCATCCCCAGGCGATGTCAACTATTTTTCTAGGCGTTGTTTTGCCGGCGCTAGCGCTGAATCCTGGCGGAACCACCATTTGCAAATGATTCTACCTGTTCCAGGCTTACCATCGAGGTGTCCCCGGGGGTGGTCGTCAGGAGCGCGCCGTGCGCCCAGCCAAGCTTCAGGGATTCCTCCGGAGTTTTGCCGGAAAGAAGTCCGTGGAACAGGCCGGAGGAAAAGCCGTCGCCGCCGCCCACGCGATCGTACACGTCCAGTTCGACGGTCGGCGCCTGGTAGCCCTTGCCGTCCAGCCAAAGCACGGCGGTCCAGGAATGGCGGTTGGCGGAGTGGACCTCGCGCATGGTGGTCGCCACGGCTTTTATGTTCGGGAAATCCCGCACCACGTTCCCGATCATGCCGAAAAACACGGAGGGATCGAGCCTGCTCTTTGCCTCCACGTCCTGTCCCTCCAGGCCAAGGCCCATCTGCAGGTCCTCCTCGTTGCCGACAAGCACGTCGACGTGGCCGGCTATCCTTCGCAATGTCGCGGCGGCTCTTTCGGCGGCCTGCCCGGGGCTTTCCGTCGCGGCGGCCACCGCCCAAAGCTTGGCCCTGTAGTTCAGGTCGAAGGAAACCACCGCCCCGACTTTTTTCGCCGCCTTCATGCCCTCGATTACCAGTTCCGGGGTTGAAGGCGAAAGCGAGCTGAAAATCCCCCCGGAGTGGAACCAGCGAACCCTGGGCGCGTCCGGGGTGCCCAGGATGGCGTCCCAGTCGAAGCTCCCCGGCCCAAGCGACCCCGCGGCCTCGTTTGCCCGGTTGTAGAACACCACCGGGGCGCGCCCGCCCTGCCCGCGATCGCTCCATACCGTGGCGATGTTGGGCCCAAGCACCCCGTCGTGCCTGAATCGCCGGTAGTAGGGCGTTACCCCGGCCTTCCGCACCGCGAGTTCCACCCTTTGGCCAATGGGATAGTCAACCATCGCGGTGGCGACGGCGGTCCTGTGCCCAAAGCAGGTCGAGAGGTTGGCCGCGACGTTGTACTCCCCGCCCGCGACGTGAAGGCGGTAGCCGTCGGCGTGGGCGAAGGGCGTGATCCCCGGATCTAGGCGGACAATCATCGCCCCCAGGGCTAGCAGGTCGTGCGGGGCGCTCGGTAAAATGTCCATTGTGGCCTCCCTCAAAATCGTCCCGGCGGCGGCCTAGACCGCGAAGACCGTTCCCTTCTGCGTGCCGGCGGCAAGGGCTTCCAGGCACCGGGGTCTGCCGCCGTTGGCCAGGATCGTGGGTATTCCGTAGGAATGGGCCATCTTGGCCGCCTCCAGCTTGGTCGCGATCCCGCCCGTGCCGAAGCTGCTGGCCTCGCCCATGCTTACGCCGTCCCGCGCCGCCTCTATGTCGCGGACTTCCTCCACCAGCCTGGCGTCCGGGAATTCCTTGGGGTTTTTGTCGTGCAGGCCGTCTATGTCGCTGAACAGCACCAGCAGGTCCGCGTTCCAAAGAATCGCCGACCTGGCCGCCAGGGTGTCGTTGTCGCCGATCTTAATTTCCTCGACCGAGACGGTGTCGTTCTCGTTGATAACCGGGACAATGCCCTCGTCCACCAGGGTGAACAGGGTGTTCCGCATGTTAAGGGTTCTTATCGAATCGCCAAAGTCTTCCCGCGTAAGCAGGATTTGGGCGATGTGGCACCCGTAGGGTCTAAAGGCCAGGCGCCAGGCCTCCATTAGCTGTACCTGGCCCACGGCGCACAATGCCTGGCGGTAGTGCAGGTCCTTTTTTCGCACCCATTTATCCAGGGTGGAAAGCCCCGCCACCTGCGCCCCGGACGACACGATGACAACCTGCTTTCTTTTGTCCATAAGGAACGCCGCCTGTTCGGCGAATTCCGCCAAAAAGGTGGAGTTTATCCTGCCGTCCTCCCCGGCCAGGGTGTTTGAACCGAATTTGAAAACAATCTTCCGTGCCGCCTCTAGATGTTGTAAAATCGTCATGCCCTATATATTAAACATAAGTTGACATTTTGTAACAGGCATAATAAACTCGTAGCGGGGTTTTCAATGGCACACGACGATATTTTCGATGAAAACGACATCTTTAATGGTCTGGGCAACGGCATGGACGATTTAATGTCGGACGACTCCGACGATGGCGATTCCGCGCAGGCGGGAAACGCCGAGGTCAACCTAAGCGAGACGGCTTTCCCGGAAGTAACCAAGCGTTTCGAGGCCACCCCCCATGAATTCTTCGTCGATCCGGCCGCCTATTACAAGACGGCCCTTACCGACGAGGGGGATATCGCCCACAGGGTGCACAGCCTTCTGCAAAAGCTTATAACCGCCACGGATCCCAAGGATCGCAGCGTCTTCCGTCCGCAGCTTATAACGGCCTACTGGGAATTCCTGCGAAGCGTGGCGAAAAAGGCGCCCGGAAAGCTTGTCCCGCCCAAAAAATTCCTGCTTCGTTTCAACATACTGCACCCTAACCTTTTGAAGCCGGAAACCAGGGGTTTCTTCGCCAAGCTGGTAGTGGAAAACGAGCTTAGCCAGCCCGTCTACTACGTCGACGAATGGCTAAGGGCGGTGGGAACCGGAGCCGTGGGCGCGTCCACCACCGACGAGGTCAAATTCGCGCGGAGCAATACCAAGATGAAGCTCCAGCA
This sequence comes from Treponema sp., assembly GCA_009786675.1. The sequence continues at coordinate 4,190 of WQRP01000060.1, forward strand.
GCTTATCGGAAAGGCCAGCGGCAAGCTGGAAGGCTCGAAGACCATGCTGAAAGGAAAAACCCAGGAACGCCGCAGTCTGGAACAGACCCTGAACACCTGCATGGCGCTAATCCTGGAGCACACACCCCTGGGCGGTTTCGATGATCTGTCCGAGTCCTACAACGATTCCCAGCGCCGCGCCTTTTCCGACATACAGGAAATCCTAAAGGAACTCTTAAAATGCGACCGCGAGTTGAATACCCTGCTTAAGGGCTATTACCAGGCGGAATCGGACATGAAGACCCTGCGGGAGAAGGCCGAGGACGGCGACGGCGACGACGTTCTCGACCTCCAGGCCGTGGACACCGAATTCGACACCATAAGGCAGTCGACCAAAATGACCGTCGGCAGGCAGGGGAACCACTACCCTATCCTTTCCAGCGAGTACTTCCACTGCGGCCCCAACGACGTGGCCTTCCGCGAGAACATCATCGAGATGCTTACCCGCATCGAAAGCATAGACCAGGAGGCGTTCTGTCGCGTCTACAAGAACAGGGTGAACCGCATAGTTCCCTACGTCGTGCTGCTTCCGTCCTACGGAGATACCGGGGTTTGCTGGGAGCCTTTCGACAAGCGCAACAGGGCTACCAGCCGGGGGCGTATTTTTGTCCCGATGTACCCGAAGAACCTTTACATCGCCATCCTAAGCGCCGTGGCGGATCTGCGCTGGCAGGTCGCCAAGGAAAAGGCCTCCTACTACTGGATGGAGGAGGGGCTTACCGGGCATTACTACCAGTGGTACCTGTCGCAGAAGCTAAAGGGCGACATAAAGGGCTATTTTATAGAAGACTACATTCTCTGGATGACCAAGGAAGCCGAGGGCATACAAAAGCTCGACAAGACCGTCCGGGGCGTCTTCTGGCGGCACATGCCGTTCTCCCATGAGGTAAAGGAGAAGCTGAAAACCCGCAGCTACGTGTACCAGGAACTTTACCAGCGCGACCAAAACCGTGCCATGTCCGATGGCTATTAAACCGAGGGGGTTTCTCGCCGCGTTCCTGCTTTCGTTTTTCCTGCCCTCCTGCGAAAGCGAGGGGCATCTTCGGGTGGAATTCGCGCTGGGAACCATATGCGTTGTCAGCCTGTTCGACTGTGGGAACGACCAGCTCTATAACGACGTTTTTTCGCGCATACGGGAAATAGACCGAACGATGACCGCCTTTTCCGCCCCCGTTGACGGTGGGTCGGATTCCTATGTCGTCGAGATAGGCCGTCGGGCGGGAATCGCGCCGGTGCGGGTCGGAGCGGACTTAATCGACGTGCTGGAACGGGCTCTTTATTTCGCCGAGATATCCGGCGGCGCGTTCGACCCGACCATAGGACCGCTGACCGGGCTCTGGGGCATTGGAACCGGTACCCTCCAGCGGGTGCCCGGCGACGCGGAAATCGCCGCCGCGCTGGATCTGGTCAACTGGCGGGATCTGGAAATCGACCGCGAGGCCGGCACGGTGTTCCTTAGACGCCCGGGCATGTCCCTGGATCTTGGTTCCATAGCCAAGGGCTACGCCGGGGACGAGGCGGCGCGGATCGCCAGAGAGGCCGGCGTAAGGCGCGCGTTGATTGACCTTGGAGGGAACATTGTCGTGGTTGGCCGGCGACGGCAGGGGCGGGACGACCCCTGGCGCATCGGTTTGCAGAACCCGCTTGGCGGGCGCGGCGGCCACCTTGGCGTTCTGGAGGTTTACGACACCAGCGTCGTCACCAGCGGTGTCAACGAGCGGTTTTTCGTAGTCCAAGCCCCGGACGGAACCACGAGACGCTACCACCACCTGCTTTCCACCGTGGACGGATTCCCGGTGGAAAACGGCCTGCTTTCCGTTACCGTCGTAACGAAAAGCTCGACCGACGCCGACGCGCTTTCCACCGCGGCCTTTGCGCTGGGCTACGAGCGGGGAAGATCCCTGGTCGATTCCATGCCCGGCTTCGAGGCGATATTCGTCTTTGACGATCGCCGCGTAAAAACCACCGACGGGCTTGCCAGGGTTTTCAGGCTTACCGACGGCGAATTTACGCTTGTGCCGTAGGCTATTTGCAGGCGCTTAGGATATCGTAGGGATCCTCGCCGTAGCGTCGGTGGTGGATCGCCTCCAGAACGTGGATCGCGTCGATGCTGTCCCTTCCCGCCAGATCGGCGACGGTACGGGCCACCCGCAGTATGCCGTGGTAGGCGCGCCCGGAAAGTCCCAGTTTGGCAAGCGCCTTGTTCATCGCGTCCCTGGCCTTTTCGGTCATGGGGCAGATGGCCTCGATTTTGCCGGCGGGGATAAGGGCGTTGCGGCGTATCCCCGTGTCCTTACCGCGCCGCCTTTGGATCTCAACCGCCACCCGTACCCGCATGGCCACCTCCGCGCTGCTCTCCTCCCGCTCGCCCCCGCCTGCCCCCGGGGGCGCGACGGCGACGCGAAGCTCCACGCGATCGAGCAGGGCTCCGCAGAACTTGCGCCAGTAACGGTAGATTTCCTCCGGCGAGCAAAGGCAGTCCACCCTGGCGCCGCCGGCCGACGTTTCCGGGGTTCTTTTCCCCAGCCGCCCGCAGGGACAGGCGTTCGCGGCCAGGAGCAGCTGGAATTCGGCGGGAAGGCGTATCGTGCCCTCGGCCCTGGAAATGCTTATGACGCGGTCCTCCAGGGGTTCGCGCAGGGCCTGCAGTACCTTCGACTTGAACTCCGGGGCCTCGTCCAGGAACAGCACCCCGAAATGGGCCAGGCTTATCTCGCCGGGTCTTGGAACCCTGCCGCCTCCCAGGATTCCCTCGGCGCTGGCCGAATGGTGCGGGCTCCGGAAGGGCGGAATGGAGATTAGCCTGTCGATAAAGCCACCGTGCGGGCCCGCGCCGTTCCTTAGCGGGCCGGCCAGGCTGTACAGGCGGGTCACCTCGACCGCCTCCTCGGGGCTAAGCGGCGCCATGATCGAGGGCAGGCGCCTGGCAAGCATCGTCTTGCCCGCGCCCGGGGGGCCAAAAACCAGCATGTTGTGCCCGCCAGCGGCGGCGATTTCCAGGGCCCGCTTGTACATGGGCTGGCCGCGCACGTCGGCAAAATCGTCGCCGGCCGGTTCCCCGTCCGGCGCGGCTTCGCCTGTCCCCGGCGGATCCGGTGGCGCGGGCAGCGTCCCAGTTTCCTGGCGGGCCAGAAGCGCGTCCACCGCCTCCCTTAGGGTGGACGCCGCCGCGAAGCGCATCGACGGGAGTATCGCCGCCTCGGCGAGGTTTCCCGCCGGGACGATAAACTCGTTTATGCCCTCGTCCAGGCCAGCGGCAATCGCGGCCAGGACGCCGCGCACGGGGCGTATCCTGCCGGAGAGTTCCAGTTCCCCCATCACCAAAAGATTTGGGGGCACCGGGGCGAGCCCCGCCGCCGCCATTACCGCGAGGGCGATGGGCAGGTCCAACGCGGCCCCCTCCTTTCGCATACCCGCCGGAGCCAGGTTTATCAAAATCCTGTCCAAGGGAAACTTGAACCCCGAATTCCTGAACGCCGCCCGCACACGTTCCCGTGCCTCCCGAACCGCGCCCTCCGCAAGCCCCGTGATGTCGATCCCCGGAATCCCCCGCCGAATATCGGCCTCGACCCGGATGATGATCCCGCCGGCCCCGTAGGGCGCATACGCCATAACACTCATAATGTACCTCTATGAGTATATATGGCGCGAATTCGCGTGACGCTTTAGTCCGCGGGCCGTTTTTTCGTGGTTTTTGGATTTTCTCTATCTAATCGACAGAAAGGCAATCGAGCCGGCCGCCAGCCAGGTACCCAGGGCGCTTCCAAGGTTCGCCAGAAAGAACACCAGCAGAACCCTGGTTATGCGGTTGCGGTAAAAGCCCTTCAGGCTGGCAATGTCGGCGGAAATGGATTCGGCGTCGGCGACCCGGGGTTTGCGGATCACCGCTTGCACAAGTCCCGCCAGAATCCCGGCGCTTAGGAAGGGACCGAAAAAGACGGTAAAAGGGGCGGTCAGCGTGGCGACCAGAACCGCAAGGGGGTGTCCCAGGGCGAGTATGCTTCCAAGCGCGGCGAAACCGCTGTTCCATAAAACCCACTGCATAAGCATATCAATGGCATGGCTGGCGTCGGCACGAAGGAACCCGACGGCAAGAAGCGCCACGATAAGCGCGGGAATGATCCACTTGGAGCATTTGGAGAGCATGGTTTTCGGGGGAATCGTTTCCAGGTCGGCCAGGCTTTCGGCGGCAGGGGGTTCCCCCTCGGCGAATTTCTCTAGCCAGGCCTGTATCCCCTGCAAATGCCCGGCTCCCACTACGGCGATGGTGCCGGCGGGGTTGCCGTCGTCGGCTTTTTTCGCCGCGCTTGCCTTGCCCGCAGCAGCCCAGATCTTGGTGGCAAGGTAGCGATCCCTCTCGTCGATAAGAGTTTCCTTTACGGCCGGAAGGTAGTTCGCCAGTTCCTTCATCATGTTGTCCAGCTCGTTCGACTTTTTCAGGTTCTCGATCTCGTCCGCGCTTAGCTTTTCCCCGACGAAGGCGCTGGAAAACAGGGCCGCAAGCAGCTTGCACTTGCTCCATAGCCCGCAGCTCGCCCAGGCCCGCCGCAGGGTGGTCTGCACCTCGCGGTCGCAAAGGCTGAACTCTATGCCCAGTTCCTTGGCGACGTTTATCGCGGCAATCATTTCCTCGCCCGGCTTTACCCCGATCTCGTTCCCCAGGCGGCGCTGGAAGCTTGCCAGCGCGATGTTGGCGATAAGAAGAAAGCCCTTGCCCTCGCGCAGAACCTTGGAAACGTTCAGTTTCTCCCACATGTCCTGCTGGTTTATCGATGCGTAGCGGCCCTCGTCCAGTTCAACGCACACCATGCCCGGGTTTTCCCCGCGGATTGCGCCGGTCACTTCCTCTATGCTTTCCCTGGAAATATGCGCCGTTCCGATTAGGCGAATGTCCCTTCCGCCAAGATTAAGGCGTATGTTGTTACTGCCCATGCCGCTCCCTGGTTTCGTAATGCCTGAACGCCGATGAGCCGAACAATACCCGATCGTCCATAACTAAGCATTATATTGAACCAAAAGGTTCCGGTCAAGCTTGCCCATGAATATACCAGCGGAAATCGATTTTCCCCTTGCGCCATCCCGCCCGGGCCCAGGATCGCCCCTCGTGAAGGGGCTTATCACCTTAGGCCCGCCATAAAGCCCTCGATCGTCACAAGCGTGGGCCCCGCCCTCGCAGGGATCGAGCCCCGCAGGCCCTCGACGTCGGCATCCAGGGTGTAGCCGTAGAAGCCTCCGGGCTCCCAGGGCTTGGTATCGTCCTGGGCGCGGTTGCTGACCCTTCCGCCGGCGAGCACCCCCACCCCGGAGTTACCCCCGGACCAGACGACGGCGGTATCAAACCCGGGAAACGTCGTGTTCAAAATCCTGTTTTGGTGCACCGGGGCGTCGAAAAGGTTGTTCTGGACGACAAAATGCGCGTTGTACCCCGGCCCCATAACGTAACCGCCGCCCCAGCCGGTCGCCGTGGCGCCAATGTCCCGGAAATAGTTGTTGTACATGTGGGTCTGGGTTCCCCGGGTTCTGGGCATACGGGTGCGCGCGTCGTGGAAGTAGTTGCTGTGCAGGGTT
>WQRP01000061.1 GCA_009786675.1 Treponema sp.
CCGAACGCCAGCGTCATGTTTCCGGTCGCCCTGAACACCCAAATGGCGAAACAGCCCGAGAACGCGATAACCGCGCCGGCCGAAAGATCTATCATGCCGGAGATAATCAGCATCGTCGCCCCAAAGGCAAGTATGACGACCACCGCGTTCTGCCGTAGAATATTGGTGATGTTCATTACCGAAAGGAAGTTCGGGTTCAGAAAACTGCTTATCACGAATATAACCGCGAGAACAATCAGGATACTGTACCTGTTTCCAATCGCCGACATCCGCGTCCAGGCTGCATTATCTTTTAGCATCGCATATTCCCCCTTGTTTTATGTTGGGTTCATCCGCACTTTTAGTGCTGCCGGTTGCATACTGCATGATCAGTTCCTGCGAAAACTGCGAAGGCGACAGCTCCACCACGATGCGGCCTTCGGACATTACATAGATGCGGTCGCACATGCCCAAAAGCTCGGGCATTTCCGACGAGATCATCAGTATGCCCTTGCCGCCTTCCCGCACGATATCGTTCATAAGCTTGTAAATTTCAAACTTTGCGCCGACGTCAATCCCCCGGGTCGGCTCGTCCAGAATAAGCACCGATGGGTTTTTGATAAGCCATTTTGCAAGAACAACCTTTTGCTGGTTTCCGCCGGAAAGGTTCCCCACGTTGGAATCGATTGACGGTGCTCGTATGTTTAGGGTATTTTTATGCGCGTTCATCTCCGAGGTTTCTTTTTTTCTGTGCAGGTACCCGTTGTAGATATAACGCCTTAGGTTCGGCAGCGTGATGTTTTCGCGTATGCTGCGGATCAGCACAAGGCCGTTGCCCCTGCGATCCTCCGAGACCATGGCGATTCCGTTGTTTATGCTGTCGGTGACCTTTTTTATCTTTATCTCCCTGCCCTTGACAAAAACCTTTCCCCCGTGGATCGGGTCAAGCCCGTTCAGCGCGCGGACAACCTCCGTGCGCCCCGCGCCGACAAGCCCCGCGAAACCGACTATCTCGCCGGCACAAAGGTTAAAGGATATGTCGTGGAACACGCCTTTGCGGCTCAGTTTTTCTACGCGCAAAAGTTCGTTTCCCCTTTTCGTCGCGGTCTTGGGATAACTGCCGCCCAGCTCCCGCCCGACCATCATCGTTATGACTTTGTCAATGGTAAGGTTTTCCGCGTCGTTCCCGCCGACGACCTTTCCGTCGCGGAAAACGGTGATTCGATCCGCAATTTTGAACAGCTCGTCCATTTTGTGGGAAATATAGATAATGCTTTTCCCCCGGTTGCGAAGCTCGATGATTTTTTCCAGAAGATCGTCGGCCTCTTTTTTCGCGATCGAAGATGTAGGCTCGTCCATGATGATGACCTGGGAGTCCTTGCTTATCGCCTTGGTAATCTCCAGCATCTGTATGTCCGCGATGGTCAGGTGCTTTAGCTTGGTGTGAATGCCGTCGACAAGACGGGGATTGCCCAGCAGCCCTTCACGGCGCAGGAGTTCCTCTGTGGTCCTGTAAACATGTTTCCAGTTTATCCGCCCCGTTTTTGTAACCGGAAGATCCCCCATGAACAGGCTTTCCGCCACGGACATTTCGGGAACAAAGACGCATTCCTGGTATATCATGGATATGCCCTGTTTCCGCGCGTCCACGGGATTGTGGATGGTCGCCGGCTTTCCCTCTATGAATATTTCCCCGGTGTCGGGCTTGTAAATACCGTTGATAATTTTCATCAACGTTGACTTGCCGGCGCCGTTCTCGCCGCACAAGGCATGAACCTCGCCGCGCCTGGCGGAAAAACCGATATTGTCCAACGCCAGGACGCCGGGAAAGGCCTTGGTTATGTTTCTCAGCTCGAGAAACACGTTCCCGCTGGATCCCCTAGCCTCGGTGTCCGTCCGGTCTTTGATCTTCCACTGCCTCATAGACCATAAAAGATAATCCCGCCCGGGGGCGTTGTTCAAGTATAAATTACAGATTAAAGGTACAAATTACAGGTTCAGTTTGGTGGTAATTTATGCTGGCAGTGACACTTTTCAACTAGGCGCATTTATTATTACACGTTCGGTTTTGGGTCGCCCTGTCCGATCCTTTTTCGCAAAACTTTGATTTGCCGCCTGACTTCCTTAGGCGCCGGCCCCCCAGGAAGATCCCGCGCCCTTACGCACGCGAGCGGCTTGAGCGCGGCGTAAACGTCGTCGTCAAAAAGCCTTGACCGCGCCCTTAGCTGCGAAAGATCCAGGTCGGCGATGTGCCGCCGACCCGCCCCCATGCAGTCGCGGACGATTAGGGCCACCGTCTCGTGGGCCTTGCGGAAGGGAAGCCCCTTGCGGACAAGGTAGTCCGCCGCGTCGGTCGCCTCCATGAAACCGCCCACGCAAGCGCCCTTCATTTTTTTTACGTTGAATTCCGCGCTGCCGATCATCCCCCTGAACATCCGCAGGCAGGCCCGCAGGGTGTCCAGGCTGTCGAACAGGCTTTCCTTGTCCTCCTGCAGGTCCTTGTTGTAGGCGTAGGGAAGGCCCTTTAGCAGCGTTAGCAAGGTCACAAGGTTTCCCGTGGTGCGGCCGGCCTTGCCCCGGATAAGCTCGGCGAAGTCCGGGTTTTTTTTCTGGGGCATGATCGACGATCCGGTGCTCCACGATTCGGCCAGGTCGATAAAACCGAATTCCTCGCTGGCCCAGATTACAATGTCCTCGCAGAAACGGGAAAGGTGTATCATCGTTATGGCGCACGAGCATGACAGTTCCAGCGCGAAGTCCCTGTCCGCGATGGAGTCCATGGAGTTAAGGCTTGGACGGCCAAAGCCCAGGGACTGGGCGACGGCCTTTCTGTCCAGGGGGAGGGAGGAGCCGGCCAACGCGCCGGAACCAAGCGGGCATTCGTCCAGGCGCTCAAGCGCGTCGGCAAGGCGCGAGTGGTCCCTTTCAAGCGCGCACCCCCAGGCGACCAGGTGGTGGCCCAGCGTTACCGGTTGCGCCCTTTGCAGGTGGGTGTACCCTGGCATTATGCTTGCGGCGTGTTTTTCCGCCTGATCCAGAAGGACGTGTACGGTTCCGGCCAGCTCCGTCCGCAGGGTCGGCACGACGCGCTTAAGGTACAGGCGGAAATCCGTCGCCACCTGGTCGTTACGACTGCGCCCCGCGTGAACCATGCGCCCGGCGTCGCCGAGCCTTTCGGTAAGAACGCCCTCGACAAATGAGTGGACGTCCTCGGCGGAATCGTCCACCGCAAGTTTCCCGGATTCGATTTCCCCGGCGACGCGGGCAAGCTCCCTGTCGATTTTCGCGGCGACGTTTGCGGGGATGATTCCCCGGTCGCAAAGCATCGCGACGTGGGCGCGGCTGCCGGCGATGTCGTCGGGCGCAAGACGGCTGTCAACGTTAATAGATGCCTGGAAGGCGAAGGCCTCCGCCTCCGGTTTTTGGGATAGCCTGGCCGCCCACAGGGCGTTTTCGGCGCCGGGTTTTTTGTTGTTTTTCATAGTGTCGCAAGTCCTTGTCTTGATTGTACCCGTTTTGCGGGGTCGCCGTCTATTACCCGACAATACAGACGTCCAGGGGCACGGTGGTTTCCCCTTCCGACGTGCCGGCCTTCAACACAAGGCCTCCGGCCTCTATGCCCGCGTTGGAAAACGCGAAGCACAGATACGCGTCCCTGGACGTTTTTCCTGTCATTGAAAGCGGCAGCAAATTTTCCGACGAGCCAAACGAGTAGCTTGACCTTTGCCCCAAGTGGGTCGCCCGGGCCGTAAACTTTTCGCGCGCCATAACCCCTTTTTCGTTTCCCATTGCCGCCTCGATCGAGCGTATCACCAGCGCCACGTCGCCGTCGTTCGTTATAAGCACGTGAACCATAAGGTACGCCTTGTCGCCGGTGCGGTACAGGCTTGCGCTTTTGCCTGTCTCGAACGATAACGGAACCCCCGGGGTTTTTGCGGGGACGGTTCCCTTGCCGCCAAGCCCGCGCGCAACGGGTTTCCCTCTGGCCCTTTTGTTTGCGGCAAGCACCATGAACAACGCCAAAGCGACACCGCCCACCACGAGCAACCATTCGCCGTCTGCCATGCGGCTCAGTATAGCACGTTTTCCACTTGAATATTCATGTTTTGTGCGCTTAGTATGGACGAATGAGGTTTCCCCGATGGTAAGACGGTTTGTGCAAAAACTCGGGCGCGCGCTTGGCGATATGATAATGCCGAACATCGGCGCGTTCATCGCCTGGGGTCTTATAACGGCGCTTTTTATTCCCTCGGGATGGCTGCCCAACGAAAGGCTGGCCGGGCTTGTCCACCCGATGATTACCTACCTGCTTCCGCTCCTGGTCGGCTACACCGGCGGTTCGATGGTGGGCGGGAATGGCGCGCGGGGCGGCGTGGTCGGCGCGATTGCCACGATGGGCGTGATTGTCGGCGCGGAGATCCCCATGTTCCTAGGCGCGATGGTCGCGGGCCCACTTGGCGGTTTTTGCGTCAAAAAATTTGACGACGCCTTCGCGGCCAGAATACCCACGGGTTTTGAAACGCTGGCCCGCACCTTTTCCGCGGGCGTAATCGGCGCCGCGCTGGCCCTTGCCTGCAACGTCGCAGTCGGGCCGCTCGTCGAGGCCGGCACCGGGGTACTGGGCAACGGCGTGGGCCGGCTTGTCGATACCGGCCTTCTTCCGCTTACGTCGATCCTGGTGGAACCGGCCAAGGTGCTTTTTCTTAACAACGCCGTCAACCACGGCGTGTTTACCCCCCTGGGCATGGCCCAGGCTATGGAACACGGAAAATCGATATTCTTTATGATCGAGCCGAACCCCGGCCCGGGTCTCGGTCTTCTTCTTGCCTATTCCCTTGCGGGCAAGGGCTCCGCAAAATCCGGCGCGCCAGGCGCGATCGCCATACACTTCCTAGGCGGCATACACGAGGTTTACTTCCCCTTCGTGCTGATGAACCCCGTGCTGATCCTGGCGATGATCGGCGGCGGTTTTTCCTCGATACTGATCCTGTCGCTTTTGGGCGGCGGCCTTATCGCCCCCGCCGCCCCCGGATCCGTTTTCGTGCACCTGATGATGACCCCGGTGGGCGCGCACGTTCCAAACATACTGGGCATACTTGCGGGCGCGATCGTTACCTTCGTGCTGGCGATGCTGTTGCTAAAAACGTTCGGAAAGGACGACACCGGGGGTTTCCCCTGACGGCACCGATTCTTGCGGCGGGCGGCCTTTTCCTGTACAATACAACCCATGCGGGAAACCTTTGTCTCCGTCATCGAAAAATTCATCGAACTGGTCGCCGTTCGCCTTCCCGACGACGTGCTTGCCCGGCTGGGGGAAATGCGCGAACGGGAGGACGACCCCGTGCAGAAAGTGCTGTACGACAGCTACTTTGAAAATTTCGCCGAGGCGGTCCGGACGGGCAGGCCCTGCTGCCAGGACACCGGCCTTCCGCATTTCTACGTCCGGGCAGGAACCGCCTTCCCGTACCTGGACCTCACCGAGGACGTCCTCGTCCAGGCGGTGCGAAGGGCCACGGAAAGCGTTCCCCTGCGCCCCAACGCCGTGAACTATTTCGACGAGGCCAACACCGGGGACAACACCGCCGAGCGCATTCCCTGGATTGCCTGGGACCTGGTTCCGGGCTCCCGCGAAATGGAGATTACCCTGTACTTTTCCGGCGCGGGGTGCAGCCTGCCCGGAAAGGCCAGGGTCTTTAAACCGTCGGACGGCTACGAGGCGATTGTCCCGTTCGTGTTCGAGACGGTTTCCGGGCCGGGGCTGAACGCCTGCCCGCCCCTTGTGGTGGGAATTGGCCTGGGGCACAGCATGGAAAACGCCGCCGCGCTTTCCAAGAAAGCCTGCCTGCGCGTTATCGGGACAAGCCACCGGCACCCCGAGGGGGCAAGGCTTGAAAAAAATATTTTCGACGGGCTTAACGGCATGGGCATCGGGGCGCAGGGGTTGCCCGGCAAACAGGTCGCGATGGCGGTGCATCTGGAGACCTCGGGCAGGCACACCGCGACCATCGCCTGCGCGGTATCCCTTTCCTGTTACGTGCACAGGCGGGGAATTATCCGGGTCGGCGAGGATCTTTCACACAGGGTACTGTCCCACGGAGGCAATGCGTGAAAACAATTAACACCCTGGCAAGCCCCGCCGACCTCGCCGGGCTTAATACCGGCGACATAGTGTACCTGTCCGGAACCATCGCCACGGGCAGGGACGACGTCCATCGCCGCGTCGTGAGCGAGGGGCTTGAGCCGCCCTTCGACTTTCAAGACATGGCCATTTTCCACGCTGGGCCCATCGTCAGGGAAAAGCCGGGCAAGGAATACGAGGCGGTTTCCTTCGGACCGACCTCCTCGGTTCGCATGGAGGAATGGGCGGCGGGTTTTATCGAAAAAACCGGGGTTAGGATTATGGTGGGAAAGGGCGGCATGGGGGACAAAACCGCCGCCGCCTGCCGCGCAAGCGGGGCAATCCACTGCGTGTACCCGGGCGGATGCGCCGTGCTGGGGGCGCGGCAGGTGGAAAGGATAGAGGGCGTTTACTGGCGGGAACTGGGGATGCCCGAATGCCTGTGGGTAATGCGGGTGCGCGAGTTCGGCCCCCTAATCGTAAGCATCGACGTCCGGGGGAACAACATGTTCGCGGAAAACGCGGCGCTGTACGCCCGGCGCATGGACACCTGCATGGAGCCCGCGATTGAGGGCCTGCGAGCCGTCCATTGAACTTTTTGCCGGCTAATTATGCGGGGGACGGCATAGGGGAAGGGTTCCTCTATGCCGCCTAACCTCGCGTTAATTGCTATTGCCGTGCTCTTCTTTGGCGTGACCTGCCAGGGGCCGTCCGTTCCGAGGGTTCCAGGGGTTCGGAAAGGCTGAAAAATATAGGCCCAAAGTCGGCAAATGGTATGGTGTTGCTTCCCGCAGTGATGTTTCTTGACCATATAACATAGTCAGCTACCGGCCATCCCCACCAATCATCGATACCCATGAAAACATGATAGGTTCCTGTTAAAGGCAGCCCACTGGAAGTAAATATTTCAAAAGTCACCGTAGGGCCAGGTATCCGTGAAAAATTAGACCAGCCAACAAAATTGTAAAAGCTGTCCAAAATCTCTATACCCGCGTAATGATCCCAATACCTGATTGGTATCCCCGTAACGGTTATGGTTGTCTGGGAAATAACGGGACCAAAGGCGGTAAACGGTATGGTGTTGGCTCCCGCATTGATGAATCTGGCAGGCAGAGAATACGCCACTCCCCAATCCAAAAGCCACAGCACAATATCGTAAGTTCCGGGATGAACAGCCTGATCAAAGTGAAAAGTCGTTGAAGAACCTACGTTCTGCACAAATGCAGTTCCAACAGTATTCCCTGTTCCAGGGAGATTCAAGTCCATATCCCCCCAGTTGCCCCAATACCTGCTTGGTATTCCCGTAACGGTTATGCTAACCGGCTGGGGAGTGATATGTACATCGCGCTGTCCCCTTACGGTTAGTTCGGTGACTATAAATGTTGCCGGCCCGTCACTTTCGACATGGTTTCCCCTTACCCTTATGCTCTGCGGATTCGTCGCCACAATGGCGCTCACGTCTGGCGCCGTTAGGGTATGCTCGATCGTAAAGGCATGCCCGGCCGAAACCATAGCGTAATTGCCAAGCGGCCTCCAGTCGTAATGGTCGGTGTTAAGCAGCATCTGGTTGGCTGTAACGGCTATTCCCGATATCCGTATGACGTCGCCGGTGCGGAAATCAAAGCCCGCATGGTTCAGGTCGAAACCCGCCCAGTTGGAGCTGGCCGTAACCTGCAGTAAATTCCTGTTGGCTCCTCTTATAACCTCGAATGCTATGTCGCTGTTTCCGCCCGCCCGCGTAATAAACTGGGGCATCGTAAAGATTTGGGCGTAATTGGTTGTGCCTGCCGCCAAACTTTGGAAGAGCGGCTCCGTTGCCAGGTCGAAGATCGCGTCCGCCGGGCGTGACACCGTGGGCGGTACCGCCGCAAGAACGGGGCCGACTGGCAGGCTAGTAACGCTGCCTGAATTGCCAGTACGGGTTGCGACTACGGAAATGGAATAACCTATATCGCCGGTTTGTACCACATACGTGGCGTTGTTCGTGCCTATTTGCGTGGTTCCGCGCATCCACTGGAAGGAAGTTGTTCCGCTGCCGCCAAGAAGGGTTGTGCTTGCCGTAAGCTGCTGCCCTACCTGAGGTGTTCCCAATATGCTCACCGCCCCAGTCAGGGGTGGCAGGGGAGCGGCAGTTACCGGGCCAACCGCGATGGCCGTAACGTAGCCGGAATAGCCTTCGCGAGTTACGGTTACGCTAATGGTCGAATTCAAATGCGCGGATGTCAGCAGAAACGTGCTTCCGGTGCCGATGGCAACGCCCCCGGATATCCACTGGAAGGAAATGGCGCCGGTACCGCCAAGGTTGTTTATGTTTACCCCAAGGGTCTGCCCCACTTGGGCGGTGCCGGTTATGCTAATATTCCCGTCCAAAAGGGGATCGCCGTCAAAGACGGACCACGGTATGGTGTTTTCCCCCGCGTTAAGGTGTGTTAGCACATCTGTCCAATAGATATAGTAAGAGCCATAGTCCTCATCGCCATGGTAAATCAAGATCACGACATAGTAACTTCCTGCGAGCAAGTGCGAAACATGTACCCTTATTGCCCCAACCCAGCTTATCTGACCCCAGGTCGAGGTCCCAACGTGCGTCCCGAGCGCGTTATCCAGCTCTATCCTAGCCCAGTAATCATGGTACCAGTATGGTATGCCGGTAACAGTTATGGTGATGGCGGGGATAAAGTTACCATGCGTCACAACGGTCGCACCCAGAGGTATGTTCATCTGCGGCAGATCATATCCGGCAATCCGCTCATGCCTGTCGGTACCCCTAACACCAAAAAAGGTCAGGTAAGGCCCGGCTAAGGTAAACGGCGTATTGTTCGCTTCCGTTTCCGGCAGAGTCCCCACAAACTCGAACATCGTAAAGGTCATCGACGTGCCCATTATCCGATAAAGGGGCGACATGGCGGTGAAATCATACACGCCTGGCGGTTCCAGTGCTATAAACCCGTAAAGGCCGACATACCGCTCCGGTATATTATTGACGGTCATGGTTATGGCGCTGCCGGCCGGCCTCTGCGCGGCTCCGTTTGTCACGGACGCGGTGTTGTTGGTCGAGGTAAGATAGTTCGTCCTAATAAACACGTAGTCGGTAATGAAATTCCCGTGTTCTGCCGCACCGCGCAATGCAGTCCCAAAGAACCCCGGCCCGGCCGTGTTTCCGCCCGCGCCATCACCGAAAATGGTTCCGTTGCTTATGCGGAAGGTTCCCTGGTTGTAGACACCACCGCCACCCCGGCCGCCGAAGTTGCCGGAGATCGTTCCGCCGCGCATATCAAAATGTCCGCCGCTCGTAACGTGTACGCCGCCACCGCTCCAAACGTTGGATCTGTTATTCATGATGCTTCCACCGTGCATAATAAACCTGCCGCCGGCGTTCACGAACACGCCGCCGCCACGGGTAGCCTCGCTGGCCGATGTGTTATGGTTATTTGCAATCAGTGTATCCGCGTTCATAATCAGGGTGCCGCCGCTGTTCACCCCAACCAAATGGCTAGTGTTGGTCGGATGGCCCACAAGATCGATATTGCTGTCCAGTACCAGGGTAAGGCCGGAACCTATCGAAAACAACGCGCCACT
>WQRP01000062.1 GCA_009786675.1 Treponema sp.
CCTTCCTGCCGATACGGGCAAAGGCAAGCGCCATGTTTACCGAGAGGTTGGTTTTTCCCACCCCCCCCTTGCCTGAGCTTATCGTGATAATGCGTGTCTTCTTGTCCTCCCGGTTTTCGGTACCGACGGGATTGCCGACAATGTGAGCCTGGGCCCTTCGCCCAAGACCCAACCTTGAATGGGATCGTTTCTGCCGCATTATTTCGCGCAGTTTTTCAGCCTGATCTTCCATAATTTTTAGCTCCATTGAAATTGGTCCGCTTCGATGGCCGGAAAGCGTTTTTCAAACATTTCCCTGTCAACGCGGAATTCTTCAAGATTGATAAGGAACTGAATAACGTTCGCTTTCCTTATGTCCTTGGGAACGCCCTGCCCGTCGGTAATGTACGACACGGGCTTGCCCTTTTCCGCGAGCGCGGATGACGTTGCCCACATGCCTTGTCTCGTCGAGCTTGGTAAGAAGCACGGCGCCGTAGTCAAACGGCTCGAACTGGCGCATTATGTGCAGCAGGTCGTCGGTTTTTACGCTCGCCGATATCGCCAGGTGTACCTCCGCCTTTGGGCCGCAGGCGTCGAGTATCTGTTTCATCTCGCCGAGCTTCGCCGAATCCCTGGGGCTCCTGCCGATGGTGTCGACCAGGATTAGATCGGCCACCTCCCTGTGCAGATCGATTTCCCTCTGCAGATCCCGGTGGTTGTCGATGAACGAGACCGGGATTTCCATTATCTTGGCGTAGCCCTCTATCTGGTGCTGCGCCCCTATCCGGAACGCGTCGATCGTTACTATCCTGACGGACAGGGGCTCCGGTCTGGAGACGTTTCCTATGCCGTAAATCGCGGCGAGCTTCGACACGGTGGTGGTCTTGCCCACCCCGGTGGGGCCGACCACCACCATTATCCGAGCGGAATGGCCGTCGCCCGGTTTCCTGGGGGGCTTTTCCGGGATCTGGTAGATGCCGACGCTTTCACCTATCCATTCGAGAAGGCGATTCTGCGCCTTCTCGAAGTTTTCCAGGGTCTCCAGGGACAGCTCCTTGCGCGCCCGTTCAAGAAGGCCGGTCGTGTAGCGCTCGGAAAAGTCGTTCAGCCTAAGTATTTCCTCCAGGCGCAGCAGGGTAGGGTGTTCCGTTTTCCGATCGCCCTGCGATTTCAGGCTTTCCCTTATTTCCTTTAGCTCATCCAGTATCTCCCGGTGGCTGTTTTCCATGTCGTCCTGTTGCCTCGACAGGGTTGTCACTTCCCTTATAACCTTTTCCGGATCCCGTCTGGCGGCGGCAAGAACCTTCTTTTTCGCCTCCTCGAAATCCAGCGTGGTACCGTCCCCGGGCATGGTTCTTTGCGAGGGCATGGCCGCCGACACCGCCATCGGCATTGCCGTCGGCACCACCGAAAATTGCCTGTCCCTGGATTGCACGGTTTGAGGCGGCGGAACGGAACCCTGCAGGCCAATCTGGGGCGAAAGGTAAAACTCCACTTCCACCTCCTCCTTCTTGAACATGCCAAACAGCCCGCTTGCCGGAACGGTCTTTTCCCTAAGTATGGTAAAGTAGATGCCGTACTTCTTTACGATTTTGTGGACGCAGTCGCCCTTGTTCGTGCCGCGCTCGACCAGTATATCCAAACCCATTTCCTACTCCCCCCCTTCCAGCCTTATTATGCCCATCGCCTCGGGAAGAATATCCTGGGTGATTTCCGGAACGGAAAGAACCGCCAGCTCCGGCAGCTCCCTGTCGGTCGAATTCCGCACCAGGAACCGGGCCTGCTCCGAGCAAAGTATGACGGGAACGAATCCCCGGTTCTTTACCGCAAGCGCGGCCTTGCTTACCGCCCGGATCCACGCCTGCTGCGTCGGCGGATCCATGGCGCAGACTACCCCGGAAGGCGTCTCGTATTTGCTGTCGATGATTTTCTGCTCCAGTTCCGGCGCGATGGTAAGCACGCGCAGCCTTCGTTCCTCGTCGGCGTACTGGTGGCATATCTGGTTGCCCAGGGCCTGGCGCGCCTTTTCGACAAGGAACCAGACGTTTTTGGAAAGCGGAGCGTATTCGGCCAGGGCCTCCAGAATCGTCACCATGTTGCGGATCGATACCCTCTCGCGCAACAGGCCGTGGAGTATCTTCTGAATCTTTACCACAGGCATCCCAAGCTCGGGGCGCATAATCTCGTCCACCACCGCCGGGTATTCCTTTCGCAGTGTGTCCAGGATTGCCTGGGTTTCCTGCATCCCCAGAATGTCCGCCGCGTGACGCCTGATAATCTCGGTAAGGTGCGTCGCCACGATCGACGGCGGATCGACAACCGTGTAGCCGGCCCGTTCCGCGTCGTCCCGCTTTTCCTCCCTGACCCAAAGGGCCGGAAGCCCGAAGGCCGGATCCACGGTCTGCTCCCCGGGGATCTCCTCGCTTACCATGCCCGGGACTATGCACAGGAAATAGCCAAGGCGTATCCTTCCCCGGCCGACGTCGACGCCCTTGATCTTGAAACAGTACTCCGAGGGATCCAGGGATATGTTGTCCATGATATGCACCTTGGGTATGACAAGGCCAAGCTCCAGCGCCGACTGCCTTCGCACGCCCTGCACCCTTTCCAGGAGATCCGCGCCCTTTTCCTTGTCAACCAGGGGGATGAGCCCGTAGCCAAGCTCCAGCGAAAGCGTGTCCAGGGGAACCACCGGGGACATCTCCGAGGGTTCCTCCTTGCCCTTTTTCGTGTCCCTGGTCTTTTCCATCATCTGGCTGAAGCTTTCCGCCGCCTTTTGCTTCTTTCCTATGTTGTAGGCGGCGACGGCCATCACTATGGACAATGCGATCAGAACCACGCGGGGGAAGCCCGGCAGAAGGGCAAGCCCCAAAAGCACCCCGGATCCAATCCAGTAGCTCCGCGACGAGGTGGTGAACTGTTTCGTCGCCTGGTCGGAAAGGCTGCCGGTCGAGGCGGCTCTTGTCACCACGATACCCATCGCCGTGGAAATCAGGAACGTGGGGAGCTGGGTTACGAGCCCGTCGCCGATGGCCAGGATAAGGAAGGCCTGCACCGCGACCCCAACGGAGTACCCGCGTATCGTCACGCCTATGATCATCCCGCCTACCATTTCCAGCAGGATTATGAATATCCCGGCCTTGACGTAGCCGGATATGAATTTGCTGGCACCGTCCATAGAGGCGTAGAAGTCGGATTCCTTCTGCACCTGGGTCTTCCGCCTTTGGGATTCCTCCTCGGTAATCGATCCGGAACTGAACTCGGTGTCTATGGCCATCATCTTTACCGGCATACTGTCCAGGGCGAAGCGGGCCGCGACCTCGGATATACGGGTCGCGCCCTTGGTTATGACCACAAGCTGCACCACGATAAAGATGATCAGGATGAAAAATCCAATGACAATACCCTCGGTGCCGCCCGTGCCGACGACGAAGGTGGAGAATGCCCGTATCATCCTGCCGTCGAAGCTCGCCCCGTGGATCAGGATGAGCCTGGCGGAGGAAACGTTTAGGGCCAGGCTGAAAACCGTGGCCACAAGCAGCACCGTGGGAAACAGGCTGAATTCCGTGGGCTTCTTGGAGTACACCACGATAAGCAAGACCAGCAGCGAGAACATAAGGTTCATCGCCATGAACGTGTCGAGGAGAACCGTGGGCAGGGGGATGATGATCATTATCACCATCACCACCACGGCTATGCCTATGATATAGTCCTTTATCTTTTCCAGGGGGCTTCCGCCGCCGGCAACATCCACGTCAGCCATCTAAGCTCCTCTCCTAGTCCTAAGCCGCACCGGAGGCGCCAGCCGTCGCCTTTGCGGCGGCCGCCTTCCTTCGGCGCTCGTTGATATGGTATACCCTGGCAAGTATCGTCCCGACTATGGTGAAATATTCCCTGGGAATGTAGGTTCCCACGTCCATCTCCCTGTACAGCGCCTGGGCGAGGGGCTTGTTCTCCACCATCGGAACCCCGTTTTCCTCGGCCAGCTTTCTTATCTGCGCCGCGATGTTGTCGCTGCCCTTTGCCGTCACCATGGGGCTTGGCATCGTTTCCTTTTGGTATTCCAGCGCGACGGCGTAGTGGGTCGGGTTCGTGATTACGACGTCGGCCTTGGGAATCGCCGTGGTCAGGTTCTGCTTCAGGAGTTCCCTGAAACGGCTTTTGATCCGCCCCTTTACCTGCGGATCCCCCTCGTACATTTTCATTTCCTCTTTGATTTCGTGCTTGCTCATCTTGTTCCGTTCCTTGAAGCGCCAGCGCTGGAACAGGAAGTCCGGAATCGACAGGAGCATAAGCAGCAGCGAACAGGTTATGAGCATACGGATCGCTATGGACGCAACCGTGGTCAGCCCCTGCCAGAGGCCGGCCCTTTGCAGGTTCACCAGCTTTTCGAAATCCATCCGGATAAACGTGTACGCCACGCCGCCGATAAGAACCATCTTGATTATCGACTTGACGAAATTGAAAACGCCCTCGGACGAGAATATCCGCTTAAAGAACTGCCCGAAGCGCGGGATGACCTTCGTAAAATTGGGGGTGATTGGCTTGGTGGCGAACATGGCGCCGACCTGGACATAGTTCGAGACAAGCGCCGCAATCACCGCCACGACGAATATGGGGGCAAGAAGCCTCGCCATGTAACTGAAAAAGACGCCGACTATGATTGCGTCCTGGGTCGGGTCAAGCTCGGTTGCCCTCGTAAGAAAAAAGCGAATCATCTCGACGCAGGTACGCAGCATATGGGGCGCGATAAAAAGCAGCAGTATGGCAGGCAGAAACAGGGTCGCGGCCCCGCTTACCTCCTGGCTTTTGGGAACCTGCCCTTCCTCTTCCCGCAGTTTCCTAAGCTTGTGCTCGGTGGGCTGCTCGGTTTTGCCTTCCGCCTCGGCATCGTCGGAAAACCACTGCAGGTGAATCCAGGCGGAGGGGGGAAGGGGCGATTCCCGGATGGCTTTCGGGGCGGGCGGCCAATGCCCGGATCGAATCGTCATATCCAGCCCCCGCCCTCGATTGGCCGGCCAAGCATTATAAGGAGTTCCTGGATGCTGGCAAAAGCCGAATTGATTATGCCGGCAAAGGCCTCGACCATGAAGGGCAGCGACGCGAACAGAACCACGTAGCCAACCATGATGGCTATGGGGAAGCCCTCGGAAAGGATGTTGATCTGGGGCGCCGCCTTGGAGATAAGCCCCGTCGTCAGGGATACCAGAAAGAGCGTCCCCAGCATGGGCATGGAAATGATGATCGCGTCCAGGAACAGCCTGGGAAGCCCCGACGCCATCATGCTGACCACCGACTCCCTTCCGTCGAGCAGGGCGACGACGCTCAGGCTCTGCACCGAACGCCAGAAACCGCCCAGAAAAAGCTCCCTGAAGCCGCCGACGAGAAGAAACACCAGCATCGCGATCAGGTGGAGGAACTGGCCGATAATCGGGTTCTCCACCTGCGCCAGCGGATCGAAGGCCGCCGAGGCCGCGAAGCCCATCTGCAGGGAAAAGAACTGGCCGGCCGTCGTAAAGGCCGCGAAGATCACCGTCAGGAAAAACCCCAGAATTATGCCTATAATCGCCTCCCCGATTATAAGAAGGAGAAACCTGAAGCTGAAAGGCTCGTAGCGAAGGTCGGTAATCAGATGGATGGCCCCTGGCCCTGGGACGGAAACGGCCCCCACCCCGGAGACGCCCGCCAGGCCCGCGTCCGTTCCCTCCACCGAAAAGACCTCCGCGGTGGGAAGCACGGCGAAGGCGGCCAGCCCGGCCAGGGCGATCTTCGCTACCTGCGGAATGGCCTCCGACGACAACAGAGGCGCGGTCTGGATCATGGCGAAGGCCCTGACGGCGATGAGCAGGAACACCGGCCCGTAGTTGAGGATGTTGTTTATGACAATGCCGTCTATCACCCAAACCCACTCCTATCCCTATCTTACCATGCCCGGAATTTGCCTAAACAGTTCCGTGGTAAAGTCCGACATTATACTGAAGCCCAGGCCGCCCAGAAACGCGAGCATTCCCATTATGGCGATTATCTTGGGCACGAAGGTAAGTGTCTGCTCCTGGATCGAGGTGGTGGCCTGCAGTATCGCTATAACAAGCCCCACCACGAGGGCGGATATAAGCAGCGGCGACGCTATAATCAGTACGTGGAGTACCCCTTGCCGCAAAAGAAAGGTCGCTTCGCCAAGACTCATCCCCGCCTCCTAGAAAAATGACCGGACCAACTGCTCCGTCAGCAACGACCACCCGTCGACCAGAACGAACAGTATCAGCTTGAACGGCATGGAGATCATGATCGGGGGGAGCATGATCATACCCATGGACATAAGGATACTCGCGACCACCATATCGATAACAATGAAGGGAATAAACAGCAGAATGCCTATCTGGAACGCCACCGTTAGCTCGCTTAGGATAAACGCCGGAATCAGGACGTAGGTTGGCACGTCCGCCAGGGTATAGGGCCTGTCCAGTCCCCGCATCGCCATAAAGAGCATGATGTTTTCGGGGCGGCCGGACATCTGGCTGTACATGAAAAGACGCATTGGGGCCTCGGCCTCGCGGTAGGCGACCTCCACCGAGATCTCGCCCGCCGCCAGCGGCTGTATCGAGTTGTTGTATATCGAATAGAACGTCGGCCACATTATAAATATCGTCAAAAAAAGCGATATACCCATTAGCACCTGCGTCGGGGGAACCTGCTGCAGGGCAAGCGCCCGCTTGACAAAGTCCAGCACGATGGCGATGCGCAGAAAACTCGTCATCAGTATGATGATGCTGGGCGCAAGCGACAGCACCGTAAGCAGGAGGAGGAGTTGGAGGGCGAAGGCCACTTCCTCCCCCGTCTCCGGGTTTCGCACCGTCAAATCGACGAATGGTATCGCGGGCGGGCCGGGCGGCGCGGGCAACGCCATGGTTCCCTCCGCCGGGTCAAAGGGNAAAGGGACGACCTGGGCGTGTGACAAAGCCGGCAGGANCAGNAGNATNATGCCGAACGCGAAAATTAGGCGCCTCATGTCATATCCCCTTTAGCCTGTCGCTTCGCTTGCGGATGTTTTCCGGGCTGGGCGTTCCCGAGTCCGNGGGCATCCCGAACCTGCGTAGCATGGATCTGAAATCGGGGAGCTTTCCCGAGGGGAAGTCGGCGCCTCTCCGGGAGTCCTCCANAATCATCGCGTCCAGGGTTTCCTTGTCCGTTACCTCGCCGATCAGGTTTACCCCGTGCTCCGCCGAGCCGACAAGCCAGGCCTGCGAGCCCAGGTTGACAACGTGGACACCGCGGTTTGCCCCGACAGGGGCGGAGGCAAGCACCTTTAGAAAGGGATCCTGCGCCACGCGGCCGCCGCGCGTTGCCTTCTTCAGAAGAAAGACCACGCCGTAGATTGCGACCGCGACAAGCGCCAGTGTCAGAACCACCCCTAGCATTCCAAATGGGGAAGTGATGGGCACGGGCGTGGCCATTCCGGCCCCGCCGTCCCCGAGTATTATTGCCTGTTCGGCAAGCGTGTGAGCGTCAACGGGCTCCTCCTGCGCGGGGACGCTGACGCTTGGCAAAATGAGCAGGGAGCCAATAGATAGTATTATGAATAAAGCGCGGAATGCGCCGACAGACAGTTTGATTCTCCCCCCCAAAACTCTAGACTCCCTCGAATTATATGCCGGTTGGAACAATATTTCAAGCAGAAAATACTTGCTTGCTGGCGGAAAAACAACATTTGAAGAACAAAAGTACCCGGGGGTCTGACGGGTTGCCGACCCCCTAGCCCATCCCGTTCATCCGCTCGGCAGGGGACACGATCTCGGTTACGCGAACGCCGAAGTTCTCGTCGATGACCACGACCTCGCCCTTGGCGATAAGCTTGTGGTTTACGAGTATGTCAACCGGCTCGCCGGCGAGCTTGTCCAGCTCGATAATCGTGCCCTCGCCCATGGCAAGGATTTCCTTTATCAGTTTGCGGGTGCGGCCGAGCTCGACGGTCATTTCCATGAACACGTCCATTATAAGGCCGATGTTGCCCGTTTCCTGACTGCCGCCGTGTGGCATCAGATGGGGGAACTGCACGGATTGAACATTGGTCTGACCAAAAGGCATTCCCCCGCCCATGGCCTCCATTCCTATCCCCCCCATNCCCATCTGCATACCGCCCATTCCCATTCCTCCANTGCTTCCGGGCATCATGCCCGGAGCGGTGCCTTGTACTTTTGGGGCCATGGAGCCGCCGGACAACGCCTGTGCAATGCCCGATGCGACCGAAGGTCCCAGCACCTCCCAAATCTGGAAAAAACTCCCCCCTCCTAAATCCAACTGATATGTCGCCGTGGCAAAATCCCCTGCGGGAAGCGCCACGATTGTCTTGAGAATGTTGCTTGCCACCGGCGGAATCGACGCAATGGACTTGTTTCCGGTTTTGTCGGCAAGCGCGGTTATCTGGTGTCCCACCATCTGCGAAACGACCTCGCCTATTACCGACATGGCCATTTCGTCAAGCTGGATGTTTTCCTCTTTGTTCATAAGGCTGGCGATAGCCTTAGCCCCGGCCTCGGGGATTATAAACATGTGCTCGCCGGGGAAGCTGGAGGTAAAGTCAACCTTGACCACCGTTACCGTTTCCGGAAGCTGTTCCAGAAAGGCTTCCCGCCCGTTCACGGTAAGGGTCGGCCCCGAAAGGCTTACCTGCGCCCCGGTCATCATGGAAAGGTTGGAAGATTGCGCGTTTGTGGTTGAGGCAAAAAATGCTTGCAGGGCCTGTCGTTCAGCGTCCGGCATACCCGCATGGGCAACCGCCGCCGGGGCGCTTACTTCGGACGAACCCACCGATCCCGATAACAGTGCGTCTATTTCGGCCTGAGAAAGGGCTCCGTCACTCATCATCATCACAATACCTCCCGATTATCGCGTGCCAGTTCAAATCCCCACCTCATCCGTCAGTTTCCGGTCTTTTTTTTGACCGCTCTTTAACAAATATCGACAGTTGCTGGCTTTCACTTTACTATCCTCAGAAAACTTCCATCACGTCAAGTCTTTCGAACACAATCCGCCGCACCCGTGCGTTGTTAAGGTAGCGCGTGTTCAGCACTTCCATAATTTCCCTCATAAGCCTCGGCTCGTTTTCGGGCCTTAGATCCTCGGCGAATCTGGTTGCAAAAAAGTTTCTCGTAAAATGCCGCAGCTCGTGCTGTCTGCCGAACAGCTCCGACGAAGTTACGGTGTCGCCCTGATCGTGCCCAAGGTGCATTATCACCGTCACCGTGGTGGGGGTGGAATCCCTTGTGTTGGTTGTAACGGTTCCTATACCGGTAAACCACTGCAGCATGGGCTGGGTTCCGATGTAGGGCGACGCCGGATCCGTTATGGTCTGCGCCCTGCCGTCCGTTCTCATCACCCTTACGGTT
>WQRP01000063.1 GCA_009786675.1 Treponema sp.
ACATCTACTGAGACTGATCCTGCTATATTTAACGGGCAAGGTTCTGCTGCCGTGAGATTAGCAAACCCGCTTACTAGCTCTCCATGGACTGCTACTTTAACAATTCCTACAGGACAAACAATGACTGTATTTGTCGGAACAAATGGAAATGTAGCAAGAAGTGGTCTTGTCCTAACCGCAACTTTCCCATAGGTAACATCTTGGTTTGTTGATTCGTTGTAGGGCTGCCTGTAATCACAGGCAGCTCATAAATCCCATTCCTAGGGCGTGTTAACACTACGTAAGTGGTATCCATGCTACGAGTGGCAAAACGGCACGTTGAAGAAAAATTTTGGACAATAGTACCTACTCGACTTCCTCGAATGCCCGGAAGAGCAGATCCCGTATAACCCGGCCGGCCTCTTTCTCCGAAATGTCGCCGCTTGGGAACTCCACTATATCGGCAGCCTCGAAGAGATCCCAGGCTTTCGAGTACATCGGATCCTCCTCGATGTACCTGTCCGGAAAGCCGATAAAAAAGCTGCCGGGAACCGCGCCAAGGGTCGACGCCAAAAGATGGCTTCGGCTCGCGACGAAGACAAGAAAAGCCCAGGCGGTGTCCGGCTGCGCGCTGGTGCTGGAAATGCCGGCGTAAATCCCTGAGATGCCCAGGCGGTTCCTTCCAAGGGCCACCGCCGGAATCGCGGTTATGTCGAAATTCACCCTGGGCAGCCTGTCCCTTACGAACACTATGTCACGCGCGGACGCCAGCATCATTGCGATTTCTCCCCGGGCGAACTGTTCCAGGCGTTCCCGTCCGGTCGTCTCGAAGGTTCCGGGCGCGAGCAGTCCCTCGCGGTTCATTTCGGCCAGGAAATTGACCGTGTTCGCCGACGGGCCGGTAAGCGCCAGGCTTCCGTCCTCGGCAAAGCCCGAATGGACTTCCGCGCCCAGGGCCCAGACCCAGGGGTAAAAGTCCCGGCGGATCCCGAGGGGATCGGCCTCGCCAAGGCCCATGGCAAAGGGGAAGACCTCCCCCCGCGTCGCGGCGGCGGTTTCCGCGACGGATCTTGCGGTGGCCAGGAACTCGGTGCGGGTTCTGGGCGGGCGGTCGTTGCCGGCCGCCTGCAGGATGTCGATGTTGTAGAAAAAAAGATCGACGAACGATACCAGCGGAAGAACCCACTGATCCTCGCCGGTTTCGGTGTAGATATAAGTAGAAAGGGACGCAAGAGCCCCGGCATCGACAAGTGCGGCGAATTCGCCGTCGTCAAAGAAAACGATGTCCGGGTATCCGTCCTCGACCATCAATATCCTAAAGCCGGGGTTTTGCCCCTCGAATTCCCTGGCGAACGAATCCGCGGTATCGCCGAACATCGCCCAGTACTGCCGGGAGACGAAAATACTGACGGGCGCCGGGGCGGCCATCGTCCTGCGGACATAGCTGGAAGTAACAAGCGCCAGAACCGCCAGCGTGGCGACGAAAAGGACGATGTCAACACGCCTGCCGGCAAAGGGGCGGCGGGAGTCTATCGCGGGGCGGGTTCCGCTTTTGCCCGGACGGCGGGCCGACGGAACGGGCGGCTTTCCTTTCGCCAATCGCCGCGTCCTGTTGGCGGATACCAGAAGCGTCTTTTCCCCGGCCGTCTGGCGTTCATTTCGGGCGCGCAAGCTCGCGGCGGACGGTTTCGCGACGGCGGAGGCGTGGGAGGGGGCCGGCCTCGCGCCACCGGCCTTGCCGCCGGACAGGCTTGCGGCGAATCTCTTGTAAGGGGAGGACATGCTAACCCTCATGAGGCGTCCCCTAAGCCCCACCATAAAAAGGGAAAAGTCTATCCGCCTGCTGCTGGACAGGCGCGCAAACAGCGATCTCGACTTTTCGATAAATTTCCGGTAATAATTAGGCATGTTCGGTTTTATCAGACGCCCCCTCTACGCTCTTTCAAACAAACTCCGGCGCAGGCGACTTCCGGTTGAGTTGATGAGGGAACGGTGGGTCGCCAATTTTTCAAAACCCGAAAGATCCTGCTTTGTCATTAAACCGGAAATCTCCCGCCATGCCAAGCTGGAAAAAGGCTCGCTGTTCCTTGGCCTTAAAAAAAGCAACCTCATGGCCTGGCTGGAAACGGCAGGCCGCGTGTACGTGGACCAGGTTATCGAGGCCCGCTTCCGCCTTGACGGTCTGGGGGGCTACTGCGCGGCGGGAATAATGTTCCGCGTTATGGAAAACGGGACGTACTATCTCGCGCTTGTTTCCAACAGGGGCTATTTCCGCCTGGACGCGGTAAACGACAGGGTTCCGAGAACCCTGGTCGGCTGGACGGAGGTGGTCGGCGCGGATCGGGACGACGCGGGGATAGTCCTGGGGATAGTCGCCAGGGGCGATCACCTGGTTTTTACTCTTAACGGCAAGTGGGTTGCCGAGGCGAGCGACGGCTCGATCCCCGGGGGGCATCTGGGCTTTTCCCTGGTGTCCTACGGCGCGAGCGATTCCGGGGAACCGTGCGGATCCCCGGACACGGTCTGCGAGGCTCGGCTGGACTATCTTTCGGTGGACTCCAGGCCAAGCGCGGTCGAGAGGGAGCACGGCAAATGGACGGGCGGCGCGGGGATAAGCGCGGAAAACCGGCTTCGCCTTGCGGAGACCTTCGCCGCGCTCGACAATTTCGGGGCGGCCTACGGCCAGGTACTGAAGGCCTGGAAACAGCGGGAGGACGCCGCCCGCAGCGTCATGGCGACGTACACGGACACGCGAGGCGGAAAGGAGCTTCTTTTCGCGGCAAGAATGGCATCGCTTCTTGGGCTCCACGAGAAGGCGGAGGAATACGTCAACACATGTCTTTCGGCCGGAACAAGGGACGGCGTAAACGAGACGGAGGTCCTGGCGGAAAAAGCTAAAATCCTGAGCGCCTTGGGCGAGTCCGCCCCGGACAAGCTAAAGGAGCTTGTCGCGTTCTTGCCGGGCTACATCGAGGGACTGGAGGCAAAGGCGGAATCCCCCCCGGATCCCCGGCTGTACGCCCTGCTTGGCCATGCCTGGTGGAACCTGGGGAAATACCAGGCCTCGGCGGAAGCCTGGAGCAGGGCCTTTGAGCTTAACGGGGACAACGGTCTGTACGCCGAAAACGCCGCCGAGGCCTACGGCAAGCTGGGCAGAAAAGATGAATCCCTGGGATACTTTATCGCGGGGGGAAGCCGCTATTTGCGACAGGCGGAATTCGAGAAGCTGGGGGCTCTGGTTCCCAGGCTTCTTGCCGTGGGGCGGAACAGGCGGGAGGCGCACATGCTTGCCTGGGAGTGGGCGAAGGGCATGGGCGACTTCGAGCGCGCCGAGGCGGAATTCGCCCTGGCGGAAAAGGCGACGGGTCTGGCGACGGACTCGGCAGGCGAGGACGATGCCCGGGAAAAGAAACGATCCGGGGTGGCAAGGATCGCCGGGAAGGCGGAGGCGGGAACGGAAATCGAGGGGAAGCCCGTCCGCAAGACAAGGGCAAAAGCGGCCAGCGCCACGCCCGAAAAGCCCGTGCAAAAGAAAGCGGGGTCAAAAACCGAGAAAGAGACCGTCGGAAAGACAGGGGCAAGAGCGGCCAAGGTTGCGGGAAAGCCCGAAAAAGCCACCCCAACGAAAGCGGCCAAGACCAAAGTCGAGAAAAAGCCGGCCGGCAAAGTAACGGCAAAGCCCACGAAAACGCCCAAAGAAGCCGTTCCCAAGACCAGGGCGGCGAAAAAAAATCCGGGGATATCGTTGCCGGCGAGGGCAACACCCAAGGCAAAACAAGGGATCCCCGGGAAAAAGCCTGCGGCAAAGGACAAACCTGTCACAAAGAACAAGGCCACGACAAAACCCGCGCCCAAGGCAAGAAAAACGGCCAAATAGCGGCCGGGGGTTCAGGCGGGGTAGTTCAGGTTTTCCTCGCCGGGGTTGGCAAGAAGGCCGGCGTAGCCTCGGCAGTCCGATTTAGCCGTCGCCAAGTCCTGGTCCTGCCAGTTGCCGCACTCCACTGCGGACGCGCCGGGGATGGGGCCGTCGAAGCTTTCCACCCAGGCAAGCATCTCGCGCAACAGGGGAAGGACATCCCCGGAATCCCGGTCGCCCTCGACAATCAGGTAAAAGCCCGTCCGGCAGCCCATGGGTCCGAAATAGACAATCCTGGAAGCCCACTCGGCGTGGGAACGCAGGAAGGTCGCCCCAAGGTGCTCCGTGGTGTGCATCGCCGCGACGTCCATCACCGGTTCCTTGTTAGGCGCCCTGAATCGAAGGTCGAAGGTCGTAATCGTCGTGTCGCCGAAGCGATCCTTGCGGGACACGTAGACGCCCGGCTTAAGCCTAAGGTGGTCAATCTGAAAACTTGCAATCTTTTCCATTGTCTAGCCGTTCCTTATTATCCGGCGGACGATCTCCGCCGAGTGTTTTGACGCGACGGGCAGGAACTCGTCGAAGGTAACCGGGGATTCGCTCCCGGCGATGTCCGAAAGGGCGCGTATGACCAGGGCGGGAACCGAAAACAGCCCGCAGCAGTGGGCGATGGCCGCGCCTTCCATTTCCACGGCGGCAACCTCGGGGAAAATGCGGCGAAGTTCCTCGATGTCCCCCGGACGGTGCATGAAAGTGTCCCCGGAACCGATTAGCCCCCGGCAGTGCCCGATATCCGGCGGAAGGACGCCCTCCCCCTTAAGCTCGCCCAGGGCCTTCTCCGCCCCGGAAACAAGATCCCCGCCCACGGGAAAAATCTGGGGCTGCCCGGGAAGCTGCCCGGGGGCGTAACCGAAGGCGGTAACGTCCACGTCATGGTACAGAAGACCCGTGGAAATAATCACGTCGCCGAAGCGAAGCCCCCCGGCTATGCCGCCCGCCGAACCGGTGTTCACGACAAAGTCCGGCTTGAAAACGTGGATCAAAACCGAGCACCCCACGGCGGCGTTCACCTTGCCGATGCCGCACTGCAGCAGGGCGACCTCCTTCCCCTCGAGCTTTCCCGTATGGAACTCGAACACGCCGAACTTGACCACCCTGGAATCCTCCAGCCAGCCGCGAAGGAGCTGAACCTCCTTCTCCATTGCGCCTATTATGCCCGTCATTCGCTTTCAGTCCCCCTCTGCCTTGCCCGGATCGCCGCACTTCAGCCCGGCCTCCCAAAGCGTGGTACAGTTTCTGCCCTTTGCCTTCGAGGCGTACAGAGCCTCGTCGGCGCGGCGGATTATGTCGTTCGTTTCAAGATCGCAGCCATGGCCAAAGGAGCACACCCCCAGGCTGATCGTTATCGGGGGGAGCGGCTTTTCCCATGAAACCTGCATCTTCGACACGCTTACCCGCAGCCGTTCCGCGACCAGGTAGGCCACGTCGGACTCCGCCTTGGGAAGAAGGACGGTGAATTCCTCGCCGCCGAAACGGGATGGGATGTCGTCGGTCCGGACGTTCTGCCGGATAACCTTCGCCAACTGCTCCAGCACCCGATCCCCGGCAAGGTGCCCGTAGATGTCGTTAAAGTCCTTGAACTTGTCCACGTCTATCATGATTATCGAGGACGTGCAGAAACCGCGATTCGTCCTGGCGATTTCCTCCTTTACGCGGGTCATAAAGAAGCCGTGGTTGTACAGGCCCGTCTTTATGTCGCGAAGGGAGTTCTCGTAATACAGGTTGGTCTTTATCGCCTGGGAGACGAAAACCATGAACTTTTGGAGAAACGCCATGTCCTCGCCGGTGTAATCGCCCCCCGTTGCCCTGCGTCCGACAAGGACAATCCCGTAGAGCCCGAAAGGACCGATAATTGGGACGACTATTTCCGGCCGCGCCTCCCTTAGCGGGGCAAGGGCCGCGTCGTCGCCCAGTTTTTCCTCCAGCTCGGCAAAGGGGATCGGCCCGTGGAAATTGCAGAAAAAGGATTCGAACCTGGTGATGTTGTGCAGGTTTATATGCAGGTTGACCGGCTCGTAGTTGCGGTACGACCGCACGGTAATGTCGGCGCAGGTTTGAACCGGCTTCCACAGAATGGTAATAAAGGACGGAAGGTAAAAATCCGAGAGCCGCCGAACCGTGGCCTCCAGTATGTCGTCAATACCGGCGCAGTTGAACAGATCCGTGCCTATGGAAAAAAGCGTCCCGTAGCCCTTCATCCTGCCGATGAAACCGTTGACATGGGAAAGAACCCCGATTTCCTCCAGAAGCCCAAGGTTTTCCGAGATTTTCGGATCCGAGAAAAACGCCCTTTCTATGTCCCCATCCGTCTCTTCTTTGTCCATCAGGTAACCGAGAAATGCTCGCAGAGCGCCACGCGCCACTCAGACCGGCTCTCGTTTTTCTCCCACTCAAAAATTTTCTTAATCGTGAACTTTCTCGGGTTTTGCGGATTGGTGAAATGGATTATGCCGAACCTTCCCCCACCAATATAACCCACCGAGTCGCCTTTTTCAAGCCTTTCCCGCTCGACAATCCGGTTTACCGTGCAGTCGAAATGGGCGGGCTTTCCCGTGTCCGGATCGCAGAGCGCCGTCGAAAACTCCCGGATGGGCTTGTCGCACAGTATGCACAGGGCCGGAGCCAGATCCAGGGCCGGGGACTGCGGCGGAGCCCATTTCGGGCGGTTGACCGAGCCCGGACGTTTCCTGGTGAATTTTGCCTCGTTCATTAGAGTGACGATAGCGGGCTTTTTGCCCTTGCTTCTGTTTCTGGAGCCCTCGCCATGGTGGGCTCCATGCCCGGGGCGGTTCTGCGACTGGTCATTTGGGCGCCTGGGATGTTTCCTTCGGCCTTTCCTAGGCTCTCCCCCTTTTCCGCTGCCTTTCATTCTGAGACCCTCCCCCGTGCGATCTGTCCATCAACCTGTCGCTAAGCACCAAGGCGATCCTGTGGATCGCCGCGTGCATGTAGTCCTTGTCGTTGACGCTCTCCCGCAACCGTTCTATTCGTGTGGAACCCGTTGTCTGTCCCATTGTCATCATACAGTCTCCGTAAAGGCAGATGCAAGATGGGTAACCGCCTCTTTGCCCACAAAAACCACGTCGAAGCGGATGGCCCTTCGATAATATTGTCGATGCGTGGAAAGAAAATACTTAGCTGTTTCTATTATCCTGCCCCGCTTTCCCCGGTTTATTCCGTAAGCAAGGTTTTCGATACCGAACGCCGACCAGGCCTTTACCTCGACGAACACCAGGGTTTCCCCGTCAAGGGCGACTATGTCTATTTCGCCCCTGCTCCAGCGGAAATTCCGGGCGATTACGCCCATCCCGGCCTCCTCCAGGAACCCGGCGGCCCTGTCCTCGCCCTCCTTCCCCAGGCTCGGCCTAGCCGTGCGCATGTAATTCCGAAAGTTCCCTGGTGTCCATCGCCTTGACGATGTACAGCCTTTTTTCCGTCAAAAGATCGACAAAGACCTCCTCGGAGGCCGCGTGCAGGCGGTTGGACTCGTCCACCAGGACCTGTACCTTCGGGCGCAGGGGGGTGCTGGCCCTGACCTCCGCTATCCGCGCCACCGTCCCGTTGTTAAGGCGGACAATCGAGCCGATGGGATATACCCCCATCGTAAGAATGAAGATCTTTAGGATGTCCGGATCGAAGCGGCGGGAGTTGTCGGCCAGCAGGTTTTTGTTCGCCTGGTAGCCCACTATGGAATTGCGGTAGGGCTTGTGGCTGACCATTGCCTCGAACGAGTCCGCTATGGACACAATCCGGGCGCCGATGCTGATGCTGTTGCCCGGAAGGCAGTGGGGGTAGCCGTTGCCGTCCCAGCGCTCGTGGTGCTGAAGGACTATGTCGCCTATCTCGTCCGGGTAGGAAAGCTCGCGGACGACGATTTCGCGGGAAAGCAGGGGGTGGCCCCGTATCTGCTTGCGTTCCTCCGCGGTCAGCTCCTCCTTTTTCTCCAGGATTTTCTTCGGCAGCTGGAACATTCCCGCGTCGTGGAGCAGGGCCCCGATGATCACGTATAGGATTTTGTGGGAGGGAAG
Source organism: Treponema sp. (assembly GCA_009786675.1). Next base: position 7,924 of record WQRP01000063.1, read on the forward strand.
CCTGATCTCCTGCGCCGTCAGCGCGGAAAGTATGGCGATGTTCACCGCGCTTTTCGCCATCTCGTAGCCCCTTACGTCGCCCCCCAGGACAAAGCCGACGTACTGCTCCCGCTGGTCCCTTAGGGCCTGGAGCAACTGGGTGCTGATTGCGTTTACGGAACGACTGCTGATAACGCTGCCCTCGGAGATTCTTATAAACATCTCGTTTATGCGCTCGACGAGCGTCTTGTAGACACGGTACGAGCCCATGTTTTTTTGGGCCGCCATAAACTGGTGCGGCATCCTCGCGCCTTCCGCGGACGCCGCGCCCGGGGAAGGCGTCGTCGCCACTCCCTGGACTTTTTGGTCGCCACCCAAAGGGCTCCCGGAAGTATACACGGTGTCTATGCCCAGCGCCGCAAGCTTGTCCAAGTCCTTCTGCAGAATGGAAATATTTAGGGGGACAAAGAGGTTTTCCTCGTCGATATAAACCGATTCCGAAAAAGCGAGCCCCGCCCTAAGGTCGCTTACGGCGATGCCCCTTAGTTCGCCCAATGTGTTTTTCTGTTCACCCATACCGTAACCTCGCCTTTTCCATTCTATACTATATCGCCTCGCGTATCGAGCACAATAGGGTCGTCACGACAGCTTGCGGGGGAAAAAGTCTCGCGGGGCTTATTGCAGGCGCGTTGCCTAATTTATGTAAAGGGCGGGGGTTTTTAGAATACCGTTCCGCTTTTTCTCGGAAGCCACAGACAAGACCTGAAAAGGCCGCTATAATGGCTAAACAGTTGGAGGGTTGTCGCCCTAGGCATTTTCATGAAACTGGCTTAAAACTTTCGTAACATTATATTCTCGTCCCCCCCATCGATTTGGAACAGTGGAGCTCGGTATTGCCGTAAAAATTTGGAGGATGAACGTATGGAAAAAATGAACATTGCGAAGCGTCTTCAGGAAGAGGCGCGGAAGGACAGGGTCAAACTTATTTTCGGTGCCGTCGCCATGACGCTTGTGGTTCTGGTTCTTGTTTTCGCCGTAACGGCCGCGGCGAAAAGCCACGCCGTGGCAATGGCCGTCCTTATGCCGGCGATAACCGCGCTCTTCGCCTGCGCGGCGATCGCCGTCCTGCGGCTTATAGCCAAAATGGAAAAGGGCAGCTTCGGCGAGGGGATGCACCTTGTCATGGAAAGCGTGCCGATGGTTTCCGCCCTGCTTGACAGGAACATCAAGCTGGTGTACTGCAACGAGGAAGCCCCCANNCTGTACGGGATGCAANACAGACAGGAATACTACAATAATTTTTTCTCNCTGATGCCGGAATTCCAGCCCGACGGCAGCCGATCGNAAGACCGGATAACCGAACACGCCGAGGCGGCTTTCAAAAACGGAAAGGAAACATTCGACTGGTGGCAGCGTTCGCCGGACGGCGA
>WQRP01000064.1 GCA_009786675.1 Treponema sp.
ATGTTGCCGCCGGAAATCTCGTCCACAAGGGTTATCCTGCCGCCGACGCGCCCGAACTCCAGCTTTATGTCGTACAGTTCCACGTCTTTCTTGGCAAGCTCGTCCCTTACAACCCGGGTTATCTTTTGGGTTAGTCCCTTGATGGTCTCGTACTCATCGGCGGTGGCCACCCCCAGCATTTCCAGCGCGTCCTTCGTGATGGGCGGATCCTCGCGGTGGTCGTCCTTCAGCGTGACCTCGACGAAGTAGTCCAGCGGCTGGCCTTCCTTGCAGTAGTCGCCGTATCGCCTCAAGAAGCTTCCGGTTACTTTAAGCCGGCATATAAGCTCCATTCCCTTGCCGAACAGCCCGGCGGGCTTGACGACCATCTGCGCCTTTTCGGAATCCGCAGAAACAAAGTGCGTGGGAATCCCCGCCGCCTCAATATTCCTGAAAAAGAATTCGGTAAGCCTGACCCCCGCCCTGCTGACACCGGCAATTGAAAGGCCAACCTGGTTCGCGCCTGGATCGAACACGCCGTTCGCCCCGGTAACGTCGTCCTTAAACTGCAACAGGTAGTTGCCGTCGGCAAGCTCGAAAACGTCTTTTGTCTTACCCTTATATACCAGCTTCATTAAAGTCCAGCCCCCGTTGGCTTAGTCTACACGGAAAGCCAGCCGCTCCGCAAGCCGCGTGCAGTTCCCCCCATCAAATCCCACTGCCCAGATTCCTCTCCCACGATCTCTCCCTTTCCTGCCCTTTCCTTTTCCGCGAGAACGCCTGAACAAAAAGCCAACGTATGACCCCGTACAGCACGAAGACGCTGAAACCCAGGGCCATCGTAAGCTGGATGTTCCAGATCATCAGGGGAAGCACGAACAGGATTAACAGGAAAGTGGAAAATCTTTTTTTGCCGCTAAGGATGCGGTTCAGAACGTGCGGATAGGGAATGCGGGTAACCATAAGAAGCCCAGCCAGCAAGGTGACAAAGGGGAGTATCCAGATGATCGCCACCGAAAACCCATCGACAAGCGCGTCCCAGCGGCTAATCCTTGGCAAAAAGTCCTGCTGGAAAACGACGATGCTTACGATGACACCCGCGGCGGGGGGGGACGGCAGACCGGCGAAGCCCAAGTGCGTGTCGTCGTTCTTGCTTTCGACGTTGAACCGCGCCAGGCGTATAATCGCGCACATGACGTACACTATTGCTACCAGGTACACGACCCTTTCGGATATCACGTAGCTCGCGAAGGTCAGCTGATGGGAATACGCCTCGACCAGTTGCAGCATCAGAAACGCCGGGGCCACGCCAAAGGTGATGACATCGCAAAGGCTGTCAAGCTGCGCGCCGAAGCTGGAGGTGGTCTTGCTTATCCTGGCGATATGTCCGTCTAGCATGTCGGCGACCATGCCCAGGAAGATCATGTAGCCGGCCAGGGCGAAAAACGAAATGTTGGTTTCCGGCAAGAGATCGAGTTCCCATGCGGTGCCCATTCCACGGCTTGCAAAAAAGATGGCGGTAAAGCCGCACATGCCGTTCACCAAGGTAACCAGCGATGGCAACACGGCGATGTGCTTCAGCTTCCTTCTTTTTCTTCTTTGACCCCTGGCTCTCAAGGGTAGCCTTCGTTGGTTTATCGGCCGCATTTTATACCTGTTTATACACGACTAGGGGGCTAAGACCGGCGTTTACCTTGTCGCCGATTTTTACGGCGATGTCATACCGCTCCGAAATTCCCCCTCCCCCCAGGGGGACATACAGTTCCGTTCTGGAACCGAATTTGATCATGCCGAACTTTTCGCCCTGGGCATACTCCGCTCCCAGCGTGGCCTTGCAGACGATGTGGCGGGCTATGGCCCCACTTACCTGCCTTACCAGAAGCCTGTCGCGCGGTTCCGTAAGCCTGGTCATCAGCACCTCGTTCGATTCGTTGACCTGGCCTGAGTCCTTGGCCATGGCGTTTTTGAATTTCCCCTTTTTGTAGGTTACCGCATCGACGCGAGCCGAACAGGGCATACGGTTTACATGGACGTTAAAAATGCTAAGGAACATCCCTATTCGCAGGGCTTTACCGCCAAGCCCGGGATGCTCCGTTTCCACGATGTCGGTTATCGTCCCGTCGGCCGGTGAAAGCAGGACAAGCTCGTCCAGGGGGATTTCCCGTTTGGGATCGCGGAAAAACGCCAGCATCCAAACCAGTACCAGGGCAAGGACAATGGTAAGCAGGACAAGCGGGATGCCCGGGGGAACAAAAACGAGAAGCGCGACCGTCAACGCCAGGGTAAGGGCGGGATACACCAGAACCTGCGGCAGGCCGTATCTCGTTATGGGTATATGCATGGGTACATTCTAGCCTAAGCCGGGATGTTTTACCATACGGAAGCCCGGTCGGTTTTTAGACCCCGCTCTTTCTCGTGCCTTTCAATCGCCAGGGCGATAAGCCGGCCGATAAGCTCGGTGTAGCCGATTCCGCTGGCCTCCCAGAGTTTTGGGTACATGCTTATTTTCGTAAAGCCGGGCATTGTGTTGATTTCGTTGATCAGCACCTCGCCGTCCTCGCGCAGGAAAAAGTCCACCCTGGCAAGCCCCTCGCAGCCAAGAACCCGGAACGCCTTTACGGAAAGAGCCCGGATCCGCCCGGCGGTCTCGTCGTCCAGCCTGGCGGGGATCTCCAGCGCGGCGCCGTTCTCGTCAAGGTACTTCGCGTCGTAGGAGTAAAAGTCGTGGCTTGGGACAACCTCGCCGGGGATCGAGGCGGAGGGGTTTTCATTGCCCAGGACGGCGCACTCGATCTCGCGGCCCCGGACGTACTCCTCCACTATTAGCTTCGTGTCGTACTGGAAGGCCTCTTTAATCGCGGCGGAAAACCCGGCCGCGTCGCGAGCCTTGCTTATCCCCACGGAGGATCCCATGTTCGCCGGCTTGACAAAAACGGGGCTGCCCAGCGCGGCCTCTACCTCGGCGAAAGGGGGCGGGGTTTCATGCGACCGGAGGCAAAGGAACCTGCCGATGGGAATGCCGGCATCCCGAAAAAGCCGCTTCATAACGTCCTTGTCCATGCCGACGGCTGATCCCAGCACCCCGGAACCGACAAAGGGAATATCGGCCAGTTTCAGAAGGCCCTGCACCGTGCCGTCCTCCCCGAAGGGGCCGTGTAGTATAGGGAAGACAACGTCCAGTTTCTGTTGGGGCAGTTGTTTTCCAAGCACGGAATCGACGGGAAGGCCGTACAGCGTGCCCTCCTTTTCGGGGATCAGGGCCACAGTCTCTCCCGAATTCAGCAACGAAATGGAATCGCCGGCCAGCCGCCACTCCCCGCTTTTCTCTATGCCGATAAGCACCGGCTCGAAACTGTTCCTGTCGATGGCATCGTAGACGTTCCTGGCGGACTGCAGCGAAACCTCGTGTTCCGCCGACTTGCCGCCAAAGAGAATCCCCACCCGTGTTTTTTTGTTACCCGGAAGCATCTCTTATGTATACAGGTATTTTGGGTTCAGGTAAAGGGTTGTCCCGGGACGCGAAAAAAAACCCTTCCAAAACCAGCCTGGTCTTGGAAGGGCTTTACTTGAATTAAAAACCCCTTGGGAAAAGGAGGTGAGGAAACCCAAGGGGCCGTCTTACGAAACAATGCTGAAAAACCAAAGCTGCTACACTGTAGATGACTTGCTTAGGCTAGCGTTGTATGTCTCATCTGTGTTGTTCCGTCAGACTAGTAACAATATACTAAATCCACCCTGGCTATTCAAGTACCCTGGGTGCAAAAGCCCAGGCAAAAGCAAAAAATCTTTTGGCTTTTAGGGTTTTGTACCAATTGTTTTTCGGCCAAAGCCGGGTTTTTCGCAACTTTTCGGACGATTTCAGCCTTTGGCGACGCGCGCAAAACCCCGGGCTGCCAATTTGCGGGGGCAACCCTAAAAACTGTCAACGGGAGGCGAAATACGCCGATATTGAAATGGGAGGCTATGACTTAAATGGGGGATTTGCGTTTTGCAATACATGGATGTTTTTACCCGCGCTTCGGATTTTTTTCTAAAGATTGGTGGACTGTGGAACAGGTTCCTTTACGACATAAGGGGAAGCGAAAAGTTTAAGTACCGAGTGGCGGGAATTGCCGCGGCGGCCGTATTGGGGATTTTTTCCCTTGTGATGGGGTTCTCGCTTCTGGGGGCGGTGTTCGGGATGAGGGCCTTCAACCCGGTTCTGGGGATGTTTTTCTCCCACTCCTACGGAATCCTGGCCTTCTTTGTCCCGGCGTACCTTGGATACGCCGCCTACATTCTGCTGGATCCCCGCTGGCGACCCGAGAAGATATTCACCCTGAACACGTCGGTCGTTCCCTTTATGACGCTGGGCGTCGGGTTCATTCTTATGCGCGACTTTGACGGCCTTTCCCAGGAACGTTCCTTCCTATACCTTGTGGGAAGGACCGGGTTCGGCATAATAATAGTCCTGCTGACCTTTATGCAGGTGGTGGGTCTGCAGGCGTTAAGGAACAGACTGTTTCCCCAGGCCAGGACGCACGGAAAAAGAAGGGTCTGGCGGCTGCGCGAACAGGGGCCCTTTCTGCCCCCGCCCAAGAACGAATTCGCGGACGCATCCGCGCAGAAAACCGAGTCCACGGAAACGTGCATCGACTCGTCGGCTATCGGGGAATGGATTCACGCCATAGAGATCGAGGCGGAAGAGCCGGTAACCTACAGCCGGGAAGACGGCGAGGTGGAAACGATCGAGCTTGACCTGCCGATGAAACCCCGCATCCCTCTCGCCCTGGAGTACCTGGGGGACACGAGCTGGGAAACCAAAACCCTGAACGAGGCAAGGGTCGAAATGGACGAGAGGACGGCGGATGCCGAGGACGACGAGCCGCTCCCCTGCCACGATCGGGACGACAATGCCCCGGAAAACGACTTCGCGGCAAGCGTCGAACGCGCCCTTGAGGAAGCCGAGGCAGCGGCGGCGGTCCACGGGGAACGGTTGCAGAAAAGCGCGGCCATCGAACCGCCAACGGAACTACCAACGGAACCTCCGGCAAAACCGTCGCCGAGATCACCGGCGGGGTCGCCCGCGCCTTCGCCAAGAAGGACATACGGCGTTCCCCTGGAAATACTTAACCAGTACCCCGACGGCGAGTACTGGGTAATCGACCAGGCGACGCGGGACGCGGCAATGACGCTGAAGGAGACGCTGGAGGAGTTCAGGATACAGGCGGAGGTCACCGGGATTCGAAAGGGCCCGGTGGTAACGATGTTCGAGATCCTGCCGGCGGCCGGGGTAAAGCTTTCCCGCATCGTCAACCTGCAGGACAACATCGCCCTGCGCCTTGCCGCGTCGTCGGTGCGTATAGTCGCGCCGATCCCCGGGAAACACGCGGTGGGGATAGAGGTGCCCAACGCGAAGCGTAACATCGTCTCGTTCCGGGAAATCATCGAGTGGGAGATGCAGCGCGAGGGCAAGCGGCCGGAGATCCCGGTTGTGATGGGCAAGGACATAGGCGGCGAGGCGCAGACCATAGACCTGACCCAGACGCCGCACCTCCTGATCGCCGGGGCCACCGGCGCGGGTAAATCCGTCTGCGTAAACTCGATGATCCTTTCGATCCTGTACCGTCTGCCGCCGTCCGACTGTCGGCTGATCCTTATCGATCCGAAAATCGTGGAGCTGAAACTCTACAACGACATTCCCCACCTTCTGACCCCGGTCATAACCGAGCCGAAGCGGGCGTTCCAGGCTTTGCAGTACTGCATCTTCGAGATGGAGCGGCGCTACGCCTGCCTGGACTCGCTGGGGGTGCGGGACATACGCAACTACAACAAGCGCATCAAGGAAAGGAACATCGCCCAGGAAAAGATGCCCTACATCGTGATCATAATCGACGAGTTCGCCGACCTTATGGCCACCACCGGCAAGGAGCTTGAGTCCACCGTCGCCCGCCTGGCCGCGATGAGCCGCGCCGTGGGCATCCACCTTGTGCTTGCGACCCAGCGCCCGTCGATTGACGTCATAACCGGGCTTATAAAGGCGAACATCCCAAGCCGCATCGCGTTCATGGTGGCGAGCAAGATGGACAGCCGGATCATCATAGACATGGTCGGGGCGGAAAAGCTTCTTGGCAAGGGCGACATGCTTTACGCCGGGGTGGTCGATCCCTTCCCGACACGTATGCAGGGGGCCTTCGTCTCGGAGGACGAGGTGGAGGCGGTTGTCGCCCACGTCAAGACCCTGGGCGAGCCGGACTACATAGACGACGAGATTTTCTTCGACGACGAGGAGGAGGGCGCGAACCCCGCGTTCCTTTCCGAGGGCGACGACCCGCTCTACGACAAGGCCCTGGAGATTGTGGTGCAGCAGGGCAAGGCCAGCGCGAGTTACATCCAGCGCCGGCTGAAGATCGGGTACAACCGCGCGGCCCGCCTTGTCGAGATAATGGAACACCAGGGGGTTGTGGGCCCAGCCCAAGGGTCGAAGCCCAGGGAGCTTCTGCGCGGAGTGTAGACTTACTTAACGATCGGGGATTTCGGGGTTTCGTCGCAGGCTCGCCCTGGGGTAGAAGTGGCGGAGTATCTCCTCGGCGTCCATGCCCCGGCTGGCTTTTCCAGCCGCCGCGTGCTGATCCATCCCCATGCCGTGGCCGTAACCGGCCCCCTGGAAGACGAAATACAGTACGCCGCCGTCCGCGTCCCGCTTGGAGCGGACGGCAAAAAGGCTTGATCGCAGACCGCCCATGGTAAACCATACAGCGTCGCCCCTTACGCGCACGGTTCCCTCGCTTCCCTGGACTTCCAGCTCGACGATTCGCCCGGATATGCCCCGTCCCCTGGTAACGATTCGCCGAATCTCCCCCGGATCCTGCCTTATCCGCCAGTCCGCTATCAGCCGGCGGCGGATTTCCTCGGGGCTTATCCAGCGTTCCCAGCGGTAGGTGTTGGCGAAGAAAAACCCGGGGATATTGGAATAGGTCGGCGGGACGTCCCTAAGCCAGCGGAACAGGTCGCCCGGGGGAAGCGGGGACGTTCGCGGGGGGAGCATCGTGTCCGCCACCGCCCGCATGTACGCCTCTCGCCCCCACATGACCAGGGAGTCCTCGCTGTGTCCGCCGTGGTTGGCGGAATAGTACGCCGCAAGGGGCTCGCCGCTTTCCCCCACAAGGATCGTTCCCCTGGTGGCGTTTACCGCGGCGGTGGATCTGGGGTGCTCCGCGTCCACCCCGCCGTAGGCCTGGGAGCGGGCGTCGCCCCAGATGTCGAAACCCCTGTAGGCGAACCTTCCGCGATAGGCGATGGCGTAGGACCGGGCGATGATGGCCTGGGCTTTAAGCGCCTCCATCGGCCAGCTTGCCGGCAGTTCCGCCGGGACGACGCCGAAAAGGTAATCCCCCATGTTGACGATGTTCACCACCGTTATGCCGCCGGAGCCCGGCCGGAATTCCAGGGCGCCCCGGAAGGCCCGGTTTGCCCCCGGCACCGCGCCCGCCACGATGGACGTGTCCCGGTCGTCGCGGAGTTCGTACAGCACCGGATCGGAACTCTCGAACAAAACCCTTTCGTTCGCGCCGAGCACGGCAAGAGCGCCGTCCCCACGCCATTCAACCCAAAACTGTTCCCTCGCGCCGGCCATGTGCAGAACCTGTCCGGTCGCCGCGTTTCGGACGGTAAAGCCGCCCCCGGATCTGACCGAGACCAGCCGCCTGTTTTCGCCCAGGCCGATACGCATCGTCCCCTCCCCCAGGGTGACCGGCGCCGGCGTTACCCTGGGCGGGATCGCGGTGATGGTGCGTCGCGCCAGTTGAACGCCGTCGACCGGATCCCCGGCGTGGCGAAGGGCTTCCGCCAGGGCCGAGCCTATTTCCGGGTCGCCGGGGTTCCGGGCGTTTGCGACGACAAGCAGATCCCTGGCCCGCTCCCATTCCCCCCTGGCCGCCAAAAGCCCGGCCAGGGGAAACAGCGCCCGGGTAAACGCCCTGTCCTGGTTCCAGGCGGCCTGGAGGAGCGTTTCCGCTTCCCTGGGGTTGCTTTCCAGCAGGATGGTTCCCAGCCTGTACTGGGCCACGGCTCGCCAGCGGTAAAGGTTCAGGCTTCGCCGGTAAAACGCCTCGGCGTTCGCGAGATCCCCGGTTTCGTGGTAAACCCAGGCGTTGTAGAAATAAAATTTCGCCCTTTGGCGGTTGTCCATTCCTTGAAGGATCGGTTCCAGGGCGTCCCGCAGCTCGGCCGCCCGCGTATAGCCGCCCATAAGAACCCGGGTGACAAACAGCTCCAGGTACAGCTCGTCCCTTTCGTCTGGCGCCAGGCGCGGATCCCCCAGAAGTTCCTCCAGCAGGCCTGCCGCCCCGGCATTGTCCCCCAGTTCCCAGTACAACGCCGCAAGCTGGAATTTTTGCCCAAAAGGGGTTCCCCGGTCGGAGAGCATCCGTACCGCCTCCTCAATCCAGCCGGCATAGTAGGCTTCCACGGGGCAGTCGAAGGTTTTACGGGAACGATCCGCGTCGAAACCCGGCCCAGTATGCCTGCCCGTTCCGCCGCAGGTGGATAGGGACAGAAGAACGGCGGCGATCCACGCCACAGCAAACAGTTGTTTCATTAGGGTCGCCTTGCCGCCTCCCGTTTGGATTGTTGCCGGAAATATACCCCCGAAAACCGCGCGGACGCACACATTCCGTTTCCAGTTTAAACAAACGGCCTTGCGCGAGGGTTACCTTCGGGATCCGCCAAGGGCTGTCCGCAGTGCCGGTCATCATTGAGTTCGCTACCATTGCAGGCACCTTCGAGTCGGCTCGCGCTCACGATCTTCGCCCTGCCCAAATAGTCGGGGTTCTCGTCTACAAAACATGCGCTCTCAAGAAAAAAGCCCAGGCCTATGGTTACCCAGCGTTGCCGACCTGCTTCCGTTTGATGCCAGACAACGACACGATTACCATTATGGCCAGGCATATCACGAAAACCACTATGGCTACAGCGCTTATCGTGGACAATATTATTGCATGAAAAGTCGTTCGCAGTGTCGCGTCGGCCTCCGTCAGCCAGTCGATGGCCCGATCGGCGATGTACGTTCCGCGCT
>WQRP01000065.1 GCA_009786675.1 Treponema sp.
CCCCCCCCCCCCCCCCAGTGCGCTTTCAAATGAAACACAGTTAAATAATCCTTTCCCAAGCAATCGCCTGCGGCTAAGCATGTCTGTGGACTTTGCCGGCTGCACAGGTTTTGCGGGTATGTCTCCTTTTTGCATATACTCCTTTAGGTGGGGTCTAGCATGTGCCCTTGGTGTATGCAATTCACTTAGGTGTGCCTCCGAGTGTCTCTGGCGGCACATTCCGAAAACCCGTGCAGTCGGCAAAGTCCACAGGCCGAACCTTAGCCGCGCCTTTCCCAACCCAAGGGCGGGAGCCCGTTTCCCCAGGTACAATCGCACGTTGTGCGACGGTAATAGATTTTTGTCTGTTGCGGGCAGTATTCCGTGAAATTTGCTTTTTCTGAAGGAGGACTTTAAATGAAAAAAATGGTTGCGGTTTCGGTGATTCTCGCGTTTGTGGCCGGTGGCGCTTTCGCCATTAGCCTTAGCGGCGAAATAATCGGAGGGATAAGGGTGTTGCAGGGCACCACTTCGGATGCTGACGATGAAATTCGTTCGACCGGTTCAATGGGCAGGCTTCGCCTGGAGGCTACCGGCGCGATGCCGGACGGGACCTTCGGCGGCTGGCTTCGTCTGGAAGGGCATCTTATAAACCAGGGTAGGGCGGATTGGGATCCGTTTTATATCCAGGGGCATGGATGGTGGCAACCGCATCGAATGTTTTGGCTGGCGATCGGTAATAACGGCGATGGCTTTTTCGAAAGAAGCGGGCTTGCCGCATGGGATTTTTACCGTGTCGCCGGCAACGTGGGCATTGTGGATCCGGGCAACGCATGGGCCGGCGGCTATGGCCCGGACTGGCTCGTTTTCTATAACGCCTTTTACGGCGGGTTCGAAGACTGGGGCGGCATGATAACCATCAGGCCCATACCGGAGCTTTCGCTAAACTTTGGCATTCCGTTTATAAGCATGAACACGGATCCTATAGATTTCATCATCCAGTCCGCCCATGCCCAGGTGGTCTTTCACCAGGGTTGGGGAAACATTGCCGTTACCTATGTGGGCGGCGGGGATCCGGGCGGCGACAACCACGGTTCCGTCTTCGCTTACCTAAACTTACGGGCGATAGACAGCCTTATACTGGATTTCGGCGTGGGTCTCAACTTGGAGGGGGCCGATCCCGAAATCGGTATCGGGCTGGCCGCGCAGTATACCATCAGCAGCGAGTTCGGTCTTAGGGCCCGTACCCTGTTCCATCTTAACATGGCGGACTACAGCAACAACGGTTTCCTGTTTGATTTGCTTCCCTTCTTTTCGCTGACCCCGAACGTGACGATCTTCTGCGGCCTTGGGATTGCGTTGGACTTGCCCGACGAAGGCGATGCCGTTATAGATTGGCACGTTAACCCCTATGTCGAAATTGGCGCCGAATGGGGCCCCAGGTTCTTTGCCGGCTTTAGGCTCTGGTCCGTTGGCGGCGCCGCGGATGGCCACCTTAACTGGGCAATTCCGGTCGGGATAAGGGTTGGCCTATAAACGGCCTGTGGGAAAAACCGCACGTCGTGCGGTTTAAATAGTTGTCTGTTGCGGGCAGTATCCCGCAAAATATGACGTGTTTTTTTGGAGGCGACCAAAGATGAAATTACGGAGATTACTTTTTGCGGCCGTTGCAGTGGCGATGGCCATTGCGTTGGCCGGATGTCCCAACCGGACTGGGGACGATAATGGCTTAGAGGTGGATCAGGTGGCGACCCCGCCTAGCACGGCAGGGTTTGAGGTGCTTTTTAACTGGTCCACGGATCCCCGGACCCAGGCTCTTGTTCCTGGTACCACCACGGGTTTGGCGGCAATTGGCGTAATACCGGGGACGCCCGATGATGATCACACTTTTGGTATTTCGGCCCCTGGCTGGGATGCCGATCTTCTGACGATTGGAATTGTCGAGATCGCGAATCAAAGATCGCTCGAATTCACCGTTACCGCGGGCTCGGGCGACGGCTGGGGTGCCGGCATCGAGTTGGTTAGCGATGAGTTCGAAGGGTTCCAAGTCGGCGACCGTATCTTTGTAAGCGGCGCTCTTTTGGCCTTGGGTACGCCTGCCTGGGATGCTCCCCCGGAACTGTGGCTTGGCATAGACAGCGTTAGTCCCACTCGCCGTGATCTTGACCAGAGGAGATCCGTCGGGAGCTTTGAATTTGACGAGGCACTAACGGCGGCCGATATCGCATCCCTGCTTGGAACTGGCTTTGAGGGCGCCCCGGTGGAAGGCATAAGGCTTGGTGCCCGTGCGGTGGGCACGACGACGGTAAGGGTTGACCACATCATCGTCATGCGCCCGTCGGATGCCTGTACCTGCGGCGTGCCCGGCTGTCCCGCCACGGACTGTACCTGTGATGCCGGCGACTGCGAGTGCGACTGCGACTACGATCCCCCTTGCTGTTCCGATGACTATGACTGCATTAATTGCCAGTGCGAGCCTATCGTAACAAAGACTTTGGGTTCCTTCATTACCCTTCAGGGAATTTCCCCTGCCCCCGCCTGGCTTAACTATACGGCAACAGTTGGCGATGATTTCGCCGGCGGTAGTTCCGACATTGGCCCGTTGCATTCCAATGAATGGAATAATGATCCGGTTATCGGTGGATGGGTTGCGCATAATGACGCGCTTTCTCTGCGGGTTTCTGGTGTGTATAATTGGCATGGTTTGCAGATTGACATGGGCATTTTTGAGGCTGATGACGTGGTTACCGTTACCGGGAGACTCCCTGCCACCGCTAGTGGGGCAATGTACTTAGAAGCTTATGGGCTTGACCCCACTGTGTATCTTGCGCAGGAAAATGTCAGTGGAGTGACGTTTGAATTAAGTGCCACGATCACAGCAGCCGCGCTTGGTGCTGATACATTACGTGTACAGGTTCAGTCGGGAACTATACCGCATTTCTACATCGACAACATTACGATTGCGCGACCGGGCGGAATTCAAACCATATTCTCGCTGGCGACGGATGCACAAATCCAAGGCCAAACCCCGGGGTCATTTGATATTACTACTCTTGCCCCCTTTAGTGATGCCGGGACTCCTGTCTTTGCCGCCGTGGCAAGCCCTGTTACAAGCCAGAACATATCAATCCAGATGATTGTAAACGCTGGTGCTGATCAAGGATGGGGGCAAGGCCTCGACTTGGAACATGCGCATTTTGAATTTGAGGTTGGCGATCGGATTATTGTGGCCGGCGATATTACCCAATGGGGCGGTACGCCGGCTTGGGGTGGAACTCCCCATGTCTTCCTTGGTGCAGCCGGCTTTTCTGGTGATGGCGGTGTCGAGTTGGAAAGAGTTGAAGCCGGTGGACCGTTTTTGTTTGATGTAACGCTTACCCAGCCCCAGGTTCAGGCAATAATTGAGGCTACTGGCGATAATCCCAACGCGATCAGGTTGGGAGTGCGGATGGAAGGTCTGACGGAAATCAGGATCGATACCATCACGGTTCAGCGATAACATGATCCAGGGTTGCCCGGCCCAAAACCGGGCAACCGTTGTCCCCCATTTCGTAAGGAGGTTTCCATTGAAGAACATTGCAAAGTTTTTGCCCTTTGTCCTTGCGGCTCTGGCCGTGTTCCTTATACCGGCCTGCCGCACGGACACTGATCTATACCCGGATGGAATTTCGGGCAGGACGGCCTTTGAATTCTTCAGGGAAGAAGGGATAACCATTGGCTGGAATCTTGGCAATACCCTTGACGCCGTAAACAGCGCGGGCGTGGCGGTGGAAACCGGCTGGGGCAACCCTGCGGCAAACCAGGCGATATTCAACGGGCTTAGGGATCAGGGCTTTAACCTTGTGCGCATACCGGTAACCTGGGCGGGTCACATCGGCGCGGAGCCCGACCACCTAGTTTGCCCGGGAAGGATGGACCGTGTCGCCGCGGTCGTCGGCCTTGCAAGAAACGCCGGCCTAAATGTTGTCATCAATATTCACCACGATGGACGCACCTATTCGCCGGTGGGCAACGACCAGACCGGAACCTGGCTTTCGGTCTACAGGGCGGCCCGCGATCCGGTGGCCCGTGCGCAAATAACCAGGCAGTTCGAAAGGGTGTGGGAGCAAATCGCCGCGCGCTTTATAAACCACGGCGAGTGGCTTATGTTCCAGGGATTCAACGAACTGCATGTCGGCGACTGGGGCACCGGCCTAGACCGCCCGGACGAATTCGAGGTAATAAACGAGTGGAACCAGGTCTTTACCAACGCCGTGCGTAGTACGGGCGGCGCAAACACCTACCGCTTTCTTATATACTCCGGCTACAACACCAGTTTCCAGACCGTGGCGGCCTACACCCAGGGACTGTTCGTACTGCCCGACGATCCCACCCCCAACAGGCGGGTCATTAACTTCCACTTTTATCAACCCAACAACTTTGCCCTGTTCCGCACCAACCCCAACTGGCCTCCGGCGACGGGATCCGGGAGCATTGAAGGTATTAGTAACACCTTTGCTGGTTTTAGGGAAACGTTTGTCGATAACGGCATTCCGGTAATCATCGGCGAGATTGGCCCCGTAAGGCACGGCCCTGTCGCGGCTCCCCCGGCGGCGGGTCAGGCGGCTCCTCCCGTTACCGACGCGGAAAAGGCGCGTTGGGAAACGGCCAGGGCAAACAGGCTGCACTACATCGAGATCGTGTACGCCATGGCAAGGGAAAACGGGCTTGTCCCGATCTACTGGGACAACGGGAGTTTGGGTCCCCTTGACTGGGACAGCGCGAACATACGCTCCACCACTGGCGAAAGGTTCGGCCTGTTCAACCGGGCCAACGGCCAACCGAATTCCGAGGAAAGCGCCGAGGTCATCCGGGCCATGATCGACGCCATAAACAGCGCCACGCCGCCCTGGAACTAAAACTTAGGAGGTTTCCATGAGGATCATCGCAAGGCTTTTTCCTTTCGCGCTTTTCGTCTGTATCGGGCTTTTGGCGATGGCCTGCGCCACGGGCAGGGGAGTGCGCGGCACAACCCCGCAGGGGGTCACGGACAGGACGGCCCTTGAGTTCTTTAAGCAGGAGGGGATAACCGTCGGCTGGAACCTGGGCAACACCCTGGACGCGGTTGGGGGCGGCCCGATGGCAAACGAGACCGCATGGGGCAACCCGCTTGCGAACCAGGCGATATTTAACGGGATTAGGGATCAGGGCTTTAACCTTGTCCGTATACCGGTAACCTGGATAGGCCATGTCGGCGACGGGCCCGGCTACACGATTAACCGGGAAAGGCTGGAGCGTGTCGCCGAGGTGGTCGGTCTTGCCAGGAACGCGGGGCTTAAGGTTATCATCAACATGCACCACGACGGCCGCACCTACACCGCCGGCGACCAGCCCGGAACCTGGCTTTCGCTTCTAAGGGCGGGAACCGACCCGGCGGCCCGTGCGCAGATAACCGGGCAGTTTGAAAGGATGTGGGATCAGATTGCCCGGCGTTTTAGGGATTACGGCGAGTGGTTGATGTTCCAGGGGTTCAACGAGCTGCATGTCGGCGACTGGGGCGACGGCCTAAACCGCCCCTGGGAATTCAGGATAATAAACGAGTGGAACCAGGTCTTTACCGACGCCGTCCGCAGGACGGGTGGCGCGAACAGATACCGCTTCCTGATATACTCCGGCTACAACACCAGCTTCCGGACGGTGGAGGCCTTTGACACTCTGATGTTCGTCCTGCCCAACGATCCCACCCCGAACAGGCGAATTGTGAACTTTCATTTTTATCAGCCAAATAACTTTGCCCTGTTTCGCGAGAACCCGGTCTGGCCGGCCGCGACCGGCCCCGGCAGCGCCGCCGGTATCGAGGCCGTCTTTGCCGGTTTTAGGGAAAGGTTTGTTGACAATGGTATTCCGGTAATTATCGGCGAGATGGGCCCCGTTAGGCACGGGCCCGGTTCCCATGGCGGGGATGCCGAGCTTATCGAAACGGCCCGGGTAAACAGGCTGGCCTATGCCGAGCACGTATTTGGTACGGCAAGGGCGAACGGACTTGTTCCAATCTACTGGGACAACGGGAGTTTGGGCGGCGGGGGTGAAAGGTTCGGCCTGTTCAACCGCAGTACCGGCTGGCCGAATTCCGAGGAGAGCGCCGAGGTCATACGGGCCATGATCGGCGCCGTAAACAATGCGACACCGCCCTGGGACCAAAATTAAAGAACGGTTCTGGGTGGTTCCGGATTAAATGCCGGTAAAACAAATTTTTTGGAGGAGAGTTTTATGAAGAAGACGAAGATGACGCTGTGCGGAATTGCCGCAGCCCTGCTTGCCGTGGCACTTGTTGCCTGTGGTACCGGCGCCCCTGCCGCAAGGCAGGCGGACGATCTTGTTTCGGTTCTTGCAACCGGGGAGTGGTTTGCCATGGACGATCAGGGTGCCCCTGATTTTGGCTCGTCCACCGCCGAAATGACCGAGATCGAGATTGGCGGCGTGGAAGCCTTTCACATTGCCGGGGAAGTGACCGATACCTTCCAGTGGGGCTTTGCCGGCTTTGGTATTCACCCGGACGCGGCGACCGTTGAAATGCTTAGGGTAACCGAGGCTATCTCCTTTATGGTAAGGGGCGACGGGCAGCGCTACTCGATTCAGTTCCAGACCAGTGACGTAAGGGACTACGGGTTTTTCTGGGTTCTTTTCGACACCGAGGCGGACGAGGCTGTTAGGATTACCATTCCAATGCGGAACTTTATGCAGCCTGGTTGGGCTTCGCCGGTTGGGCGGCTTAGGCAGGATCGCGTGACCGGCCTGCAGTGGCAGACCCACGAAAGCTGGAGACCCGGCCCGTTCGAGTTGTCTATATGGGATGTCAGGTTGTACGTGCCGGCGGGAACGGCGATTCCCGAAGTGGCGGCGGCCGTCGCCCCTGTGGACTATGCTTACTAGTCTGAAACAGGAGGCAAGAAATGTTAAACCAAAAAAGGACGGTCGGGTTTATCTTTGTCCCCATTATGCTTATGATGGCGCTTCCCGTATGGGCCGGGGGAGGGGCCGATCGGCTTAGGGGCGCGGATATCGTCATAGGAAACTTTTGGGAAGATTATGATGTCGATACCTTTCAACCGACAAACGAAATGGAGGCAAGGATACTTGCCTACCGCAGAAGAATTCTGACCGAGCACGGCTTTAGGATGAGCCATAGGCAAATCGCGAACTGGAACGAGATGCTGCAGACCGTGGCCATTTCGATTATGGCTGGACAGCCGGTGGCAAGCGCCTTCTGGCTGACCCCGGCCTGGGGCATAACCCTGCAAAGGCAGGGCCTAATCGCTCCGATAACGGACAACGTTGACTTTTCGCCCAAAAGGGTAGGCGACGGAAGGGTTGAATGGAACCAGAGCGTAAGAAACCTGTTTACTTTCGGCGGCCGCTCCTATGCCATAGGTATTGGCTACGGGGACAGTCTTCAGGCTTCGGTCGTCTTCTTCAACAAGCGGCTGTTCAGGGAGGCCGGCCTTGATCCTGAGCTTCCGTACAACATGCAAAGGAATCGCACATGGACATGGGACAACTTTCTTCCCATAGCCAGGCAGCTTACGCGGGACCTTGACGGCGACGGTATAATCGACACATGGGCCATGCCTGCGGATCTTTCCACGTATATTCTCGATGCGATTGTCTCTAGCAACGGTGCCAATTTCGTTGGCAGGAACCCCAATGGGACGTTTTACAATGCCAGCGGCAGCCCGGCGTTTCTGGAGGCCCTGCAGTTTGCCATGCGGCTTATGAATGACGGTGTCATGATGCCCAGGCCGGAAGGCAGCCACTGGAATTGGTACATGCCGGCGTTTACCGATGGCATAGTTGCGATGCGGGTGGAACCTTTGTACGTAAGGAACGACCTGCAGGGTATGGCGGATGACTGGGGCATGGTTATGTTCCCGATGGGGCCCAGGCGCAATAATTTCGTGGTGTATACCTTTGAAAACGTGCTTGTAATCCCGCACACCTTCCCCCCTGCCGAGGTTGAAAGAATTGTCTCCGCCATAGACCTGTGGAACAGGCCCGTGGACGAATCCCCTTATGCTTGGCAGGACGGACTGTGGCACCTGTTTCGAGATGCCCGCGCCGTTACGGAAACCATGGCGATTATTCGCGATCCCAGTCTGTTCATGTGGCAGTACCATATATTGATACCTGGCTTGCAGCGTGGCCACATTGCCTGGGAGATGTGGTGGCACGAAGGGGATCCCGCTCAGCTTGTCGAGGCGGTTTCCCTTGAATGGAATTCCCTCATCGCCGACGTCAACGCCGATCTTCTAGCCGCGGCACGATAAGAGTAAGGGGAATGCCTTGGAAGGCATTCCCCCCTACCTGCTCAACAAAACATCTTTACTTCTGGGGGCGTGTTTCTTGTTTCCACCGCTCGTCGTATGGCGGGTGGATCCTAGCGATTACACGCCCCAAAATGGAGGGGCTGGTAATCGCAACCACAGAAGGAGGNTTTCTTATGAAGAAAACTATCGTTTTGGCCTGGATACCTTTGGTTCTTGGCCTTGTGCTTATCGGTTGTCCGGGAGGGCAAGATCTAACCCCTCCAGAACCCTTGGCGGCACCGGAAATTGAGCTTGAAGGCTCAGTGGTATCCTGGGACGCCGTTTCCGGGGCGGGCGGATACAGCGTCCGCATAGCCGGTGACGAAGTGGAAGGCGGTGCCCTTGGCTCTGACGTAACCAGCTTCAATCTTGCGCCCCTGAACCTTAGCGTCGGGGATCACGTCGTTACGGTGCTTGCCCTTGGCGTGACAGGCCAAAGCCTGGATTCCGCGCCGAGCCTTCCGAGAACCCTTTCACTGGTTTCCTCGAGTACCAACATCGCCTGGACCGGGTTCACGAACCCGATGGCAACAGGCGTTAGTGTTGAGGTTGACACCAATAGACCTGTTCTGAAATCAACACGAGAGCTCATAGTTGCAAATCCCTGCGACAAGATTAAACCTCATCCCGAACCTGCGGCGCCTGCCCCTGTATCTT
>WQRP01000066.1 GCA_009786675.1 Treponema sp.
GGGCACAGGGCACAGGGCACAGGGCACAGGGACATATTATACAAATTTAAATAGGTTTTTTCAACTAACCGGCGGTGTCGGTTCCCCTCGCATTTCGAGCATAACATTCCCCCCGAAAATAACCAGCGTCAAAAAGGGTCGTGCGTGCGCTTGTCCCGCTGGGATTTCTTCCGCATTTCCAATATTTCGACCAAAGGAACGTCCATGAAAAAAACACTTTTTGCCATCGCAATGTTTGCGATATGCGCCGTGTCGGCGTTTTCGTATCCGGACAGGCCTAGGCTGGCCATACTTCCGTTTATCGGGGGCACCGGCGGCGTGGGCGAGGCCATCGTGACCCTTCTTTCGATCGAGCCCGAAATCCTGGGGGCTTTTTACCTGTTGCCCCGTACCGCCGAGTTCGACGCCCTGTTCGCCGAGCATTCCGGGCGGCTGCAGGGCCCCACGGACTCCGACGTTATAGCCGACATAGGCCGCAGGCTGAACGTTGACTATGTTCTTTCCGGCAGCGTGCGCCGGCTGGGGGACAGGAACCTGGTGATAGCGACGATGGTCAGCGTCGAGACCTTCAAGCAGGTGGCCGGCTATTACCGTGCGTATACCTTTCTGGACGAGATCCGCGCCGCCCTGCCTTCGATGGCAAGGCTCATGGTCGCCTCCACCCTTAGTTGGAGGGAGGCGGGAGCCCCCAGCCTTGCCATGCCCCCGTTTACCGTCGCCGCCGGGGTCGATCAGCATGACGCGGAAACATTGTCGAAAATACTTGCGATAGAAATCCTGAACACTGGCGGCTATGTGATCCTGCCGCGGACCTCGATCCTGCGGACGACCATGCAGCTAATGAATTTTCAAATCGACGACGCGAGCATTGCGGCGTTGGGGCGGGCCGTCAACTCCGACTACGTGCTTTCCGGCGGGGTGCACGTGATTGGGGCCCTGAACCTGGTCACCGCCCAGATATTCCGGACGAGCGACGGCGGCATACTCGCCGGGGCTTCCAGGGACTACCAGGTTATCGCCGCGGGCATATACCTGATGACCGAGATCGCCCTGCTCCTGACAGATCCGGAGGGCGCGGAGGAACGCATCGCCGAGCTTCAGCGGGAACGCCTGGCCGCGTTCGCCGAGGCCGGGGCAGGAGCGCGTCCAGGGGTCTTCGAGGACCCGGCAAGGTTTTGGAGCGCGGGCGTTTCTGGCAGCCTGCCCATGATGGAATCCGCCACGGCCGGCGGGTTCACGATCCAGGCGACCCTTGCGCCCTTGCGCTTTTCGTTCCTAAGGATCGGCGGCGATTTTATTTTTGGCAGGGGCACGGATCTTGGGCTTGGCTTTAGCTCCAGGGCGATAACCCCGTTTGTCCACTACGCCCTTTTCGTGCCAATCCGGCTTCCGTTCGCGGAGGCTGGATGGCATATAGGCGCCGGTGCCGGCTTTACGATGGTATCGTTTGGCATTGATTACGACGGCCTGGGCGACACGTCCGAAAATTTCGCCATGGTGGATTTTACGACCGGCTTTAACATCTGGCGGATCGGCGTTTCCTATACCCTGCGGACAAACTTTTCCGTGACCACCGACAGGCTGTCGATTGGTTATATCCACCGCTTTTCCAGAAGGAGCAGATAAAAATGAGAGGAAAATTTTTTGCGCGATCACTAAACGCCCGTTCGTACCGGCTTTTGCTTGTCGCCGCCGCCGCGACGCTTTTAGCGTCCTGCGAGTTCGGCTTGCAGTCGCGAATTCCCGGCCTGCAGACCGGCGATACGGTGTCCGCCCAATTGCGCCGGCTGGAATCCGAGGCCCAAAGCGGCGGCAGGTACTATATCGATCTAAGCGCCGATGAAACCTTTGACCCGTGGATCTTGCGGTTCCCCGGCAGAAGCGACGTTACCGTTACCCTGCGCGGCGGCGAGACGAGGCGCACCTTAAGCCTGGCCGCCAACGGAAGCATTTTTGACGTGGCTTATGGCGTTACCCTGGTGCTTGGCAACAATGTTACCCTACGGGGCTTAAACGAAAACAGCGTGGCCTTGGTGCGCGTGTCGGGTCGCCTGCTTATGGAGGAAGGCTCGGCAATCACTGGAAACACCGGTGCCGATGCCTGGGGCGCCGGGGTACAGGTTTACCATGGCGGCAGGTTTTACATGCGCGGCGGGGAAATTCGGGGTAATAGTACCGCCAACTCAGGCGGCGGCGTGCTTGTTGACGGAATTTTTAACATGAGCGGCGGGGTGATATCCGATAACACCGGCCGGGGAAGCGGCGGCGGCGTGTTCGTCAGCGCCGGCGGGGAATTCACCTTGGAAAACGGGACAATATCCGGCAATACTGCCGCAAGTGGCCATGGGGGAGGGGTGTTTCTGTACGGCGGCGATTTTACCATGCGCGACGGGGTAATTTCAGGCAATACCGCTTATTCCCCCACGTCCTGGGTCGGTGGCGGCGGGGTGTTTGTTGGTAGCGGATTGACGTTCGTCATGTACGGCGGCGAGATCTCTGGTAACACCGCTGCCGGCCATATTCGTACTTTAGGCGGAGGGGTGTATGTTTCCGGGACATTTGTCATGCATGATGGCAGAATTTCCGGCAATACCGCCGTTTCCGCCACTACCTGGGCTCAAAGTGGCGGGGNGAACGTTGATGGGGGGACATTTGTCATGCATGGCGGTGAAATTTCCGGTAACGTCGCCAACGGCAATACTTGGGCCCAAGGCGGCGGGGTGTCGGTACAGAGTTATCATGGCGCTTTATTCGCCATGCATGGCGGGAGAATTTCAGGTAACGAGACTATCAGCAATCTGTCGCCTTGGGGTAATGGCGGCGGCGTGCATGTCTGTAGTTACAATGCCGCCGGTGGAACCTTCCAGATGAGCGGCGGGGTTATTCTTGCCAACAATATTATGCGGCACGCGGCAAACATGGCCGGCAGCAGTTCGGCGTTGACCGTTGGTTATTATAGGGGTTCAGCCATAGCCCAGTACGGCACGTTCAGTAATGGCATATTTCACCGCTCGGGTGATTTGCCGCCTGTTGGTCACATTGGCCATACAATTGGCGATACCATAGGGGTCGTAAACGGCGTGTTGCATATAGGCGAAATTTCGATCCCGGGGAACACCCTGGCCGCCCAGCTTGCCTGGTTGCGAGATTACGCGGCTAGCTACATGCAGTACGTTGTCGAAATAAGCGGCGATCACAGTCTTACGCCCGCCCAAGCCGTGCTGCCCTTCGGCTTAAACGACGTTGCCGTTACCTTGCGCGGTGGCACCACGCGGAGTATTGTCAGCCTTTCTGGTCACGGAAGTCTTTTTACGGTGCGCTCCGGCGTTACCTTGAGATTGGGCGACAATATAACGTTAAGGGGCACGACGGCAAACACCGCGTCCTTGGTGTCCGTGGCGGAGGGAGGATCCTTGCGCATGTTGGAAGGATCGGTAATTACCGGGAACACAAACACTTCGTGGTCTGGCGGCGGTGGCGTGCGCGTTCTATCCGGCGGAGCCTTCGTTATGTATGACGGCGAAATTTACGGCAATTTCGCCGAAGGTCACAATTGGAGTTCTGGCGGCGGTGTGCGCCTTGACAGTGACGGGACGTTCGTCATGCATTACGGCAGGATCCGTGACAATACCTCCAGCCGGAGGGGTGGCGGGGTGACGGCGCAAGGCGCGTTTACCATGCATGGCGGCGAGATTTCCAACAACACCGTTTCTTCCACCGCCTTCTGGGTTCAGGGTGGCGGCGTGCATGTTTATATCGACACCGGAATCTTTGACATGCGTGGCGGAAGAATTTTTGGCAACAATGCTTTTTCTTCGGCTGATTGGAGCGTTGGTGGCGGCGTGTTCGTGCAAGGCACGTTCAACATGCATGACGGTGAAATATCCGGTAACACTGTTTCTTCTACGGCTGCTTGGAGCAGTGGTGGCGGCGTGTTTGTTGATTCCTATAGGGACGGCGGAACCTTCTTAATTACTGGTGGGATTATTCACGGCAGCAATGCGGAAGGTGGCCTTGGCAACGTGGCAGCCGGATACGATGCGTTGTGGGTCGGCGGCTTGGCTCAATACGGCTTGTTAGGTGCCGGCGGTGGGCTGGGCAATTTACCATCCAGCAACAATACCGTGGAGGTAAGAAACGGTGTTTTGCAGGGCGTAACAACCGTAACCATTACCGGAATACCGTCTGCGTATGTCGGTTTGCTGGGATTTTTATTCCTGATATGTCCTTCGGACTGGGATGATTTCAGCCGCTCCACCGCTACGATAACGGGTTCTTCGGCAAGTTTTGTTTTTTTGGGCGTTGCTCCTGGGTCTTATGATATTCATTTTGTGCTGCGCCAGCCTGGTGGTAGCTATGATCTTGTGAGATCCGATACTATATTTTCGGGATTCGTCACAGCGGGAAACAACACCATACCATTTTCTACTTTTCACGATGGCGACGGCCACATCCCTGCTCAATGGCAGGGGACTTTCGGGGAGCCTCCTCATGGTCTCACGCTTTATGCGGATGGGGTAATAACATGGTCGGGATGGACCTGGTCTTCTGCGCCCTCGGGCACAAGGACGGGCGTCACCATCGAGCCGGGCGGCACCGGCGGGGTTGCCGCCATGGGCATTACGGCGCAATGGGTATATGTCGCCATAGGCGGCGTAAGGCAGGGGATTATTATGTCCTTCACGCCGGCCGTCGAGGGGGCTTACCAGGTTATCGGAATGGGATATTGGGGAGCATATGAAGTTCTACAGCTGGTGGGCGACTTTGGCGGGGTATTATCCCCGTGGCCGAATACTTGGGGTTTTCCTGGTTTTCCAGTCCTGGGTGACGGGATGTGGGCGGCTAGGTAAGCTCCTTGCCGCATCGAGTTCCGCGCGTGCCCTAAGAACGCCCCCGGGCATGGCTTGTCCCAAGGGCCTGGTTTTCGTATACTTTATGCAAACCATCCGTAAAGGAGACGAACATGGAATCCCGCCGTTATTTTTTCACCTCCGAGTCCGTTAGCGAAGGCCACCCGGACAAATTGTGCGACCAGGTGTCGGACGCGATCCTGGACGCCTGTCTAAAGGACGATCCGGCCAGCAGGGTTGCCTGCGAGACTTTTTCCTCCACGTCGCTTGTGCTGGTCGGCGGCGAAATCACCACCGAAACCTTCGTGGATGTCCAGCAGGTCGTCCGCGACGTGGTCAGGGAAATCGGCTACGTCAACCCGGACTACGGCCTTGACTGCAACTCGATGGCCGTGATGAACATGATCCACAGCCAGTCCCCGGACATTAGCCAGGGCGTTTCGGGCACCGGCCTGGACACCTACAAGGGCCAGCAGGGAGCCGGGGATCAGGGCATGATGTTCGGTTTCGCCTGCAACGAGACCGGGGAACTCATGCCCCTGCCCATTACCCTGGCGCATGACGTCCTTCTTCGGGCGACAAAGCTTCGAAAGGACAATACTATAGGGTGGCTTAGGCCCGACTCCAAAAGCCAGGTGACGGTGGAATACGACGGCTACAAGCCTGTTCGCATCGATGCCGTCGTGGTTTCCCACCAGCACGATCCCGATGTGGCCCACGCGGAGATAGAATCTTCTATTATAGAGCAGATCGTCAAGCCGGTTCTGGAGCCTACCGGGCTTCTGGACGGCAAGACAAAATATTACATCAACCCCACCGGGCGGTTTGTGGTGGGCGGGCCCTTCGGCGATACCGGGCTTACCGGGCGCAAAATCATCGTTGACACTTACGGCGGCATGGGTCGCCATGGCGGCGGCGCTTTTTCCGGGAAGGATCCGACCAAGGTTGACCGCTCCGCCGCCTACGCCGCCCGCCACGTCGCCAAAAACGTGGTGGCCGCCGGGCTTGCCGATCGCTGCGAGGTGCAGGTTGCCTATGCCATAGGCGTGCCGTTCCCGGTCTCGGTAATGGTGGACACTTTCGGTACCGGAAAGGCCGACGAAAGGCGCATAGAGGAGGCGATCAAGCAGGTTTTCGACCTGACCCCCTCGGGGATAATCAACGCCTTTGGCCTTCGCCGTCCCATCTACGGAAAAACCGCGTCCTATGGCCATTTTGGCCGGGCGGAGTTCCCCTGGGAAAAAACCGACAAGACCGACGCGCTTAGGAAGGCGGTTGGGTGAAAAAATGAAAGGGTTGCTTATGGGCGTTGTGGTTTTGGCTCTTTCGGCCTGCGCGTCGTCTCCCGATCCCGTGCCCGGCCGCCTGGAAAACCCGGCCGGGTTCGTCGCCCTTACCTTTGACGACGGGCCTTTCGATCACTCGGACAGGCTTTTGCGTATTCTTGCCGAGCATGAAGTCCGCGCGACTTTCTTCGTAATCGGCCGGCATGTCCAGGCGCGTCCCGATCAGGCAAGGCGCATTTTTGATGCCGGGCATGACCTTGCCAACCATTCCTGGAGCCACGCCAGCCTTGGCAACCCAAGCCCCGGGCCGGACGCGATCCGTCGGGAACTTGGGGACACGTCCCGGGCGATCAGGGGGATAACCGGCGAGGATCCGGTTTTCTTTCGCGCCCCAAACCTTAACTACGGATCCGATCTGGCGCAGGTCGCGCGGGAGATGGGCATGGCCATCATCGGCTCGGACGCCATAGGCAGGGACTGGGAGGACATAAGCCCCGCGCGGATTGTCGGCAACGTGCTCGACGCGGCAAGGGACGGCAGCATCGTTCTTCTGCACGAGCAGTTCGGCGGCGACAACCTGCGAACCGAAAAGGCCGTGCCGGAAATTATTCGTGGGCTTCGCGCAAGGGGCCTGGAAGTCGTGTCCCTAAGCGAGCTTGTGCAGATCAGGGGCGCCCGCCTTACGGCCGGGACGCTTTACAACGCTATTAACTAGGATTTTTTGGGAAGGAGACCGAGCATGAGCGGCAAAATCGCGGACATCCCCGCGCTCAAGGAAAAGTACAAATCTTTTTTCTACGTTGGCAACGTGGTTTCGCCCGAGGATCTGGGCGGGGCGCGTTTTGAAGTCCTGAAAAAGCACTTCGACGTTCTGACCGCGGAAAACGCGATGAAGCCTATGCACATCCAGGCCGAGCCCGGCATTTTTACCTTCGAGATCGCGGACAGGCTGGTAAACGCCGTGTTGGAGGCCGGCCTAAAGGTGCACGGCCACACGCTGGCATGGCACCAGCAGTCCCCCGAATGGCAGAACCGCGAGGGCATTGGCCGCGACGAGGCAATCGAGAACCTGGTAACCCACGCCGGGACCGTGGCCGGGCACTTCAGGGGCAGGGTCATTTCCTGGGACGTGCTTAACGAGGCCATCATAGACGGGCCGCCCAATCCCGGGGACTGGAGGGCCTCGCTGCGGCAGACCCCCTGGCTAAAGGCCATAGGCGTCGATCACATAGAAATGCTGTTCAGGGCGGCCAGGGAGGCCGATCCCGACGCGATGCTGTACTACAACGACTACAACGAGGACTACCAGGACAAGGCGCTTGCCATCTATAACATGGTTAGGGAACTTAACGAAAAAAATCCCGACGTGCTGGGCCGGCCGCTTATCGACGGCATAGGAATGCAGGGGCATTACCTTCTTAACACGGACATCAAGAACGTGACGGCGTCGTTGGAACGATTCCTGTCCCTTGGCCTGGAGGTAAGCATAACCGAGATGGATATAAGGGCGGGGGACAACCACGTCCTTACCGAGGAACAGGAGCTACGGCAGGGCGTTCTGTACGCGCAGATTTTCGCCCTTTGCCGGAAGTACCCGGGCAAGTTTGTGCGGACGACCCTGTGGGGGCTTGACGACGCTTCTAGCTGGAGGTCGCAGCAAAACCCGCTGCTTTTTGACGGGAACCTGCGGCCCAAGAAAGCCTTTTTCGGGGCCCTGGATCCCGAGGCGTTCCTGGCGGAACACGGCGGCGTCCGGGTCGCCAGGGAAGCCTTGCAGGCCCAGGCGCGGCGCGGCAGTCCCGGCCTGGACGCGGACGATCCCGCGTGGCAAACCGCGCCGGTTCTTTCCGTTAACCAGTACCTTATGGCTTGGCAGGGCGCCTATGGAAACGCCAGGGTGCTCTGGGACGATCGATACCTTTACGTGAACGTTGCCGTCAGTAACGCCGAAATGAACAAGGCAAACCCCGTGCCCCAGGAACAGGATTCCGTGGAGATTTACATCGACGAGGGCAACCACAAGGCACTCCAGATGCAGGCCGACGACGGCCTTTTCCGGGTGAGCTTTGCCAACGAGCAAAGCTGTGTCCCCGCCTCGCTCGCGGGGGATGGGGGGCTTGAATCGGCGGCCGTGGTTTCCGGGGATTCGGCCAAGTCGTACAGAGTTGTCGCGAAAATACCCTTCAGGACGATAAAGCCGCGGGAAGGCGCGGTTATCGGCTTTGACTTGCAGGTGAACGGCGCGTCGGCGCAGGGGATTCGCCAGAGTATCGCGGTGTGGAACGACACCAGCGGGAATTCCTGGCAGAACCCTTCCGGCTATGGCCTTCTTAGGCTGTCAAATTAAAAGGCGGCCCTGGAAGCGACGGGCTTCCAGGGTGCCTGCTTAATAAATCTCGTCCAGGTTTGGGCTAAGCGCAAGGCGGAACCCTATGACCCAGTTGGCGTTGCCGGGGGGGGCACTGTTCCGCACGACGTTCCGCACGTTGCCGACCGCGTTGTTCCAACTGCCGCCGCGCCTGACGCGCTCGGTTCCGACGGTTGGGCCTTTCGGGTTGTTGTTGGCCTCGGCGCCCGGGTTGGCGTTGACGATGTTTTTGTACGAATCGAACCAGTCCCAGCACCACTCGTAGACGTTCCCGTTCATGTCGTAGATGCCAAGGGCGTTGGGTGCCCTTGTTCCCACCGGACGGGTCTGGCTGCCGCTGTTGGTGTTGAACCAGGCAAAGTCAAGCGCGTTGTTGCCCCCCGCG
>WQRP01000067.1 GCA_009786675.1 Treponema sp.
AGCCCAGATGGTGGAATTGGTAGACACGCTAGTTTCAGGTACTAGTGCCTTAAGTGGTATGGAAGTTCAAGTCTTCTTCTGGGCAAAACCACCCCCCTCTCACAAGTCAATCCTAAAAACTGGTTTTCGGGCGTGTACCTCCTTGTACTGGGAGATACCGATGTTGAAACTCCGCTCGGCCTCCAGTGTCGAGGGCGGGCCGTGGCCAGGAAGCACCGTGTAGTCGCCGGGGAGTGAAAGCAGGCGGTTCCGCAGCCTGTTCATCTGCGTTGCCGCGCTGTATGCGCTGGCCGTCGGGCCGACCAGGCCGGCGGTAAGCGCGTCGCCGGTAAAGAGCAGCCTGTCAATCCTGTAAACCACCGAATCGGAGGAATGGCCCGGAATGGAAATTACCTCGACCTGGAAAGGGCCAATAGAGATCCTGTCCCCGTCCTTTACCTGCGTCGTTATGCAATCCTGGATGATACTGTTGATTGCGAAAACCTCCACCTGGTATATGCGCCTTAGGGTTCGCAAGCCGTGGATGTGCCTTTTGTGCTCGTGGGTAACCAGTACGGCGCGCAACTTGTAGTCGTTCGTTTCGATGCTTTCCAGTATCCCGTTTTCCATGCCGCCGGGATCGACGACAATCGCCTCGCCCCGGGATTCTTCGGTCCCGAGGACGTAGCAGTTGCTAAAGCCAGGGACGCAGTAGTGAAAAAACAGCTTCATGACGCTTCCATTTCGAAAATCGCGTCGGCGGTGTTGGTCGATTTGAAGGTGACCTTTTCCCGGCGGGCTCCGGCGAAATTCACCCGCATCACGTTGCAGTTGACGAAATTGGAATCCTCGATGTCGGCGCTTATGAAGCGGCTGTTGTACAGGTTCGAGTCGTCGAAAACGGTTTTGGAAATACCCGCCCCCAGAAAATTGACGTGCACCAGCTCGGTTCCCTCGAAACGGCAGCCGGCAATCTGCGTTCCCGCAAGCGACAGAAACTGCAAATCGGATTTCAGGAAACTGCATTCCACGAACTCGGCGAAATCGAAAAAGCACATTCGCATGAACGTTTCCGAGAACACGCATTTCGAGAAAAACGCCTTCTGGAAGTTGCAGCCGAAAAACCTGCGCCTGGAAAAATCCACGCCGGCAAACCTCATCTCCGTCACGCTCAG
Organism: Treponema sp.; assembly: GCA_009786675.1. Next base: position 1,155 of record WQRP01000067.1, read on the forward strand.
ATCCCTGATCGTCTCGTTCCCCGCGATGTAATCGACAATCCGCTCGGTCTCCTGAAGGTGGTCCGCCTGGTGAAGAAAGCATATGTTGGAGCCGCTTATCGTGGGTCGCCCGCAGCCGGCCGCGCAGAGGGTAATCGTAAACATGGGTAAGTTTAACATGTTTCCGGCTTGCCAACCAGTCCCACCTGGGCTATTATTAAGCCATGTGCTGGTATTGCGGTTCGCCTGTCGCCGAGCAGGAGCCTTTTGGCCGTTCGCTTCCCTGTGCCGCCTGCGGGAAAGACCTGCGTTCCTGCCGGAACTGCCGGTTTTACCTGCCCGGCGCGCGGGCGGACTGCTCGGAGGCAAACGCGACCCCGTCGGCGGACAAGGAACGGGCCAACTTCTGCGACTGGTTTTCCCTGGATCCAAAGTACCGTGGCGAAACGGCGGGGCAAAAAAACGACATGGAAAAGGCAAGGGCGGCCAAAACCGCTTTCGATAACCTATTCGGCTAGCTTTCGATGGAAGATCTAAGGGAAGACAGGTGCGTACTTTTTCTTGACTCGGGTCTTGGCGGAATTCCCTACTTTCGCCATTTCAGGCAGAGAAACCCTGGCCTGGGCGTCGCCTACCTTGCCGATCGCCTAAACTTTCCTTACGGCAGGCGGGATCGCGGGGAGCTTGCCGCAATCCTGGCCGGGCTTGTCGAAAAGATTGTGCGGACGGTCAACCCTGGAATAATCGTATTGGCATGTAATTCCGCGTCGATAGCGGCGCTTCCAGGGTTAAGGGAAAGCTTTCCCGCCCTTGCCTTCGTGGGGACGGTGCCGGCGGTAAAACCCGCGGCGTTGGCCTCCAAAACCGGGAGGATCGGGGTGCTTGGGACGGAGCTTACCGTCAGGGAATCTTGCATAAGGGAGCTTGCCGCCATGCACGGCGGCTGCGAAATCCTGGGGATTGCCGCGCCGGAACTTGTCGATTTCGTCGAAAGCCGCCTGGATTCCGCCGACGCGGAGGAAAGAAGGCTGGCGGTAAGGCGCTACCTGGACAGGTTCCGCGAGAATGGGGTGGACGCCCTGGTTCTTGGATGCACGCACTTTCTGTTTTTGCTGGAGGACTTTAGAAGCGAGGCCTTTCCGGATATCGCGGTGTTTGAATCGACACAGGGGATTTCGCGGAGAATCGAATCCCTGCTTGCGGCGAACCGGCCTGGNGGGGGGGGGGGCGTGCCAAACCGTCTGCTCCTTACCGGGGGCAATCCCCCGGAGCCCTCGTGGGTGACGTGGGCGGAACGACTTGGTTGCGAACTTTCGTTGTTGGGGGAAGCATGAGCGACGGGCAAACGGCGATAAGCGGCATGGTGCTGTACGGTTCCAAAAATATTTTTGCCGTTCGCCCGGACGGAATGGCGGGCAAGCTTGAGTGCCGCTTAAAAGGGAAAATCCTTAAGGATGCCGAGGGTTTCTACAACCCGCTTGCCCCAGGGGATCGCGTGAAGGTACAAACCGATCGACCCGGAACGGGAATGATCGTCGCGCTGGAAGAACGAAAAAATATGTTCAGCCGTTTTAACCAAAAAGGTGGAAGCTCCCAGCTTTTGGCGGCAAATATAGACCAGGTGCTTTGCATAACAACCCGTCGCTCGCCGCCTTTCAGGCCCCGTTTTCTGGATCGCGTTTTGCTGCAGGCGGACATCGCGGAAATTCCTGCGATAATTATTTGCAACAAAATAGATCTCGACGAGCGCGTCGGACACGATGGCAGGCTGGACGCCGACGAGCGCCTGGAGGACTTTAGGCGCATCGGTTACGATCTTGTCGAGGTTTCGGCAAAAACGGGGCAGGGGCTCGATCTGTTGCGCCGGTGCATCGCGGGGAAACGCTCGGTTTTGACCGGGCAGTCGGGGGTGGGCAAGTCGAGCCTTCTGAACGCCTTGGTGCCCGGGCTGGATATCAGGACCGGTGCCGTCAACGAAAAATACGACAGGGGCAACCACACGACGACGCTTGCGTCGATGATTGAGTTGCCCGGGTTTTCCGAAGCTGCGGACACTTGTATAATCGACACCCCGGGAATACGCCGGTTTGTGCCGGACGGAATCGACAAGGATGGGCTTGTCGTGCATCTTAGGGAATTTGCCCCGCTTGCGGGAAAATGCACCTACGGCCTTTCGTGTTCCCACCGCCGGGAACCTGGGTGCAAGATAATGGAGGCGGTGGACGCGGGGGTGATCCACGAGGATCGCTACGAAAGTTTCCTGCGGATTTTCGACGAGCTTGCGGGCAAGAACAATGCTGACTGACAACGACATTTTGACAAACGACACTTTAACAGGCGACTCCGCGCCGGAAGGCGCGGCCTTGACGCGGGACGTTTTATCGCAAAAAACGCTAAAGCTGCTTGAGTTCGACACCATTCTGGAACGCCTTGCCCGCCACTCCATGAGCGAGGAAGCCGCGGCGATGATCAGGGATGAAAAGCCCTGCGGCGATCCCGATACCGTCGCGGGAACAAAAGAGGCGGCGAAGGCGGTAATCTCCCGCATACACGAAGGCGGGGGGGATCCTCGGCGGTATCTGCCGTCGATTGGTTTCCTGCTTCCAAAACTGGACGTGGAAGGAAGCTTTCTTGAGCTAGACGAGGCCTGCGCGATCGGCCTGTTCGTCGAACGCGCCGAGGAACTGCGGGAGTGGCTGTCCCCCCACCCGGTTCTGGCGGAAACGCTGCGTGACATGCCGAGCTGCGCGGAACTTGCCGCCGCCGTTTTCCGCGTGATGGACAGGGAAGGAAACATGCGCGATCTGCCGGAACTGCGGGCAATCAGGCAGAAAATCCGAAACCTGAAAGCCGGGCTGGACGCGATAGTTTCCCGCTATACCGCCGGCGAGGACGTCCGCAAGATGCTGCAATCCACGGTGCCGTCGCAACGTGACGGCAGAATCGTGCTGGCGGTAAAGTCGAACTTTCGGGGCAGGATTCGCGGCATCGTGCACGAGGTGTCTTCCAGCGGGCAGACGATTTTTGTCGAACCGGAAGACGTCGTCGAAAAAAACAATGACATCCTAATCGAAACCCGGAACCTCGACGCGGAAATCAGGAAAATCCTGTTAAGCGTTACGACGACAATAGCGGGGCGCGGCGACGACCTGAGGGTCTTTCACGCGATTACCCTAAGGCTAGAGGTTCTGATGGCGAAGGCAAGGTACTCGCTGGAAACATCCGGGCATTTTTCCCCCGTCGGCGGCATCAGCCTGGTGCAGGCTCGGCACCCCCTTTTGGGCAAGGCCGTCCCCATCGATCTAACGATGAAAAAGATCCGGGGGGACGACGAACGGCAGGGCCCGGATACCCGCGCGTTAATCATAACCGGGCCGAACACCGGCGGCAAAACCGTCACGCTAAAGACCGTGGGGCTTTTCGCCATGATGAACCAGATTGGCCTTGCCATTCCCGCCGCCGAAGGCAGCGCCCTGCCGATCTTTGACGGAATCTTTGCGGACATCGGCGACGAGCAGTCCATAGGGCAATCGCTTTCGACGTTTTCCGCGCACGTTACGAATATCTCCGGCATTATCGCCCATTCTACTTCGCGCTCGCTTGCGTTGCTGGACGAGCTTGGTTCTGGCACCGACCCGCAGGAAGGTAGTGCGATCGCGATGGCGATACTCGATCACCTTGTCGAAAAAAAGGCGACGCTGCTTGTCACCACGCATCACGGCATTCTGAAAAACTACGGGTACACAAGGCAGGATGTGGAAAACGCCTCGGTGGAATTCGACACGCGCACGCTTTCGCCGACCTACCGGATTATCACCGGCATTCCCGGCGAAAGCCGCGCGCTAGAGATAGCCGAGCGGAACGGGCTTGCCGGTGGCATCGCCGCGAAGGCCAGGCATTATATTGACGAAGGGCATTCCGACGTTTCCGCCCTTATTGGCGGGCTAAAGGAAAAACACCGGGATCTCGATCTACTTGCCGAAAAGGCCAGGCTGGAGGAAACCCGTCTAAGGGAAACCCGCCGCAAGTCCGACCTAAAGGAACTGCGGCTAAGGCAGAAGGAGCTGGAACTGAAAGCCGGCCTTGCCGGAAGGCTTCGCCTTTTGCTTGACGAAAGCCGGAAAACCCTGGAAAACCTGGTGCGGGAATTACGGGAGGGCGAGGTAACCCGCGAGAAAACCCTAAAGGTAAAGGAATTCATTGGGGAACTTGCCCGTACCGTGGAAGCGGAGGACGCGATTCTGGAGGAGGAAAAACGGGCAATCTTGGAGGAACGCCGCGACAGTCCCCCCCCCGGGGGGGGCTTTGTCCAAGGCATGGAGGTGTTTGCGGGCGAGTCCAAGCGGCGCGGCGTACTGGTACGCAAGGGCAAGAGGGGATCCTCGGGGGACACTTGGGTTGTGGAAATAGGATCGCTAAAAATTAGTTTCCCGGAAAACGATCTTGCGCCCGCCGTTCCATCGCTGCCGCCCAAGCCGCAAATAGCGAGCGTAGACTTCGCCTCGTCCCCCACCGCTCGCGCGGAAATCAACTTGCGGGGAATGCGAATGGACGAGGCTGTCGAGGCCCTGCGCCGGCAGATAGACGCGGCGGTCTTGTGCGGACTGGGCACCTTTTCCGTGGTTCACGGGAAGGGCGACGGCATTTTGCAAAAGGGCGTTCACGAGCTGTTAAGGAAGGAGCCCGGTGTGGCGGATTACTATTTCTCCCACCCGGAGCTTGGGGGCTTCGGCAGAACGGAGGTTGTGTTACGGGGGGTATTTAAGTGAAACTTTTGACGGTAGACACCATCGACGAGGCAAGGCAAAAACTCCTGCATGGCATTACCCGTGATGAGCTTCTCGTCGAGCGGGTCGAAATTCGCCGGGCTTTGGGTCGGATCCTGGCCAGGGACATACTTGCCCCGGAGGACGTTCCGAATTTCCGTCGTTCCACCGTGGACGGTTACGCGGTGGTCTCCGCGGATACGGTGGGGGCGGGGGAGTCCCTGCCGGTTTTGCTAAGGGTTGTGGGTGCGGTGGAAATGGGAAAGGCCGCCGGCGTAAACATGGCTCGGGGGGAATGCGCCTACGTGCCGACCGGCGGCATGATCCCCGGCGGTGCCGACGCGATGGTAATGGTCGAATATGCCGAGGCGCTCGACGGTCCCGGCGGCCGTGAAATCGCCGTTTACGAAAGCGCGGCGGTGGGCAGCCGTGTTGTCCGCGTGGGGGAGGATCTTTCGCGTGGGGAACTTTTGCTGCAGCGCGGCACAAACCTGCGGTCCCAGGAAATAGGCGCGCTGGCCGCCGCCGGCGTTACCGAGGTGCCGGTGTACGTGCCTTTGCGGATCAGTATTATATCCACCGGCGACGAGCTGGTTTCGCCTTTCGCGTTGCCCGGCCCCGGGGAAGTACGCGACGTGAACACCCTGGCCTTGGAAGCGCTTGCCCGGGAAAGTTACTATCGGGTCGTTGGCGCGCGGACGATAAAGGACGACGAGAAGGCCCTGGAAACCGCTGTCCGGGACGCGATGGAAGGCAGCGACGTGGTTGCGCTTTCCGGCGGAAGCTCCCAGGGGACGAAGGACATGACCGCCAGGGTTTTTTCGACCGTTGCCCGGCCAGGGGTTTTTACCCACGGCCTGGCCGTCAAGCCGGGCAAGCCCACCGTCCTGGGCTACGACAAGAAAACCGGCACCGTGCTTGCGGGACTGCCCGGGCATCCGGTTTCCGCGCTTATGGTTTTCAGGGTTTTGTTTTCGTGGCTGGCGCGGCAGCTTACCGGCCAAAAAGAGCCCTTCACCATCCCGGCTAGAATCGCCTGCAACCTTGCCGGCGCACCTGGAAGAACCGTCTTCCAGCCGGTTGCCCTGCGGCCATGTAACGATGGCCCCCCCCCGGGGGGGTATATCGCCGAGCCCGTCTTCGGCAAGGCGGGGATGATCACCACCCTGGCAAAGGCGGACGGGTATATCGTAATCGACCTGAACAAGGAGGGCCTGGAAAAGGGGGACGCCGTGCAGGTTTATCCCTGGGCGTTCAATCCCTTGGGGGGTTAACCCCTTTCGTCCCTTGTCCTTCGGTACTTCTCGAACAGATCATCGTACAGCGCCGCGTTCTCCCCCCTGGGTCGGAATTCTTTGTCGGTGCGGACAAAAGCCCCGGCCGCCTCGGAGAACGACGAATGCCTTCCCAGCGCGCAGGAACCGATTACGGCAAGCCCAAGAAGCTCGCTTTCCTTCTGCTCCGGTACCAGGACCAGCTTCCCGGTGATGTCCGCCTTAATCTGGTTCAGCAGATCGTTTCCCGCCGAGGCGCCCGCGACGCGCAGTTCGTCAATGGCCGCGCCTGTTTCTTCTATTATATCGACGATGTCGCGGGTCGCGAAGCATATGCCCTCGATCACGGAACGGGCAAGCTCCGCCCGGCCGGTCGAAAGGCCAAGCCCGCGCAGGACGCCCCTGGCCGATGGATCCCAGACCGGGGCGCGTTCCCCGGCCAGGTATGGCAGAAAGACCAGCCCGCCCGCCCCGGCCCGGGCGGTTTGCGCCAGCGAGAAAAACTCGTCGTGGCTTTCCAGGCCAAGCAGGCTCATGCCCCACTCGATGGCCTTTCCCGTGGTGGAGATTATTCCGGATAGGTTCCGGAACGGTTTTACCGGATGGCCGTAGGACATAAGCCTGGGATCCCCGGCCCAGTTTTCCGTGCAGGCGTTTACCCCGTCGGAAGTGCCGGTTCGGTTGCATGCCTGCCCGGGCCTTACTGCCCCGGAGCCAAGGATCGCCGCGATAAAGTCCGGCCCCCCGCAGATTACCCGGATCCCCGGCCTAAGCCCGGCCACTCCGGGAACGAGCCCGCCGAAGGACTCCCCTGGAAGAATGAACGGGGGGAACTTTCCGGGATCCAGATCCAGGCGATCCAGGATCGAATCCGTCCAGAACCAGCGTTCGAACCCGTCCGAGGGGAACACGGTTCTGGGTTCCCCGGTCAGCGCGTAGGCGAGCAGTTCCGGGCAACCCAGGAAAAACCTGGTTCTTTCGTAAAGGCTCGGTTCGTTGGTCTTGATGTCCAGGGCCTTGGGCAGAAGAAACCCGGCGTCGACGAAGCCGCCCGCAAGATCCGAAACCCGCCGCGCCGCCTCGGTCGCCCGCCTGTCCAGCCAAAGTCGCGCCGGGGCCGCGGGCACGCTTTCCGCGAACGCCGGGGGGCGCGTGCCGGCTTCCGTAGGCGGTTTCAGCACCGGCACCAGGGTAGGGCCGTTTCCGGAGATCACTACGGCCTCGACCCCCGCCAACGGGACGGTTTTGCCCAGGGTTAGGCAGCATTCCTCGAACGCTTTTAGCCACTGCCCGCTTTCCGCCTGATGGCGCGTCCCGTCGCCCGGGCTAAGTGGGATGGGGTGAAAGGCAATCCGGTTTCCGTCGAGATCCCAGATCGCGGACTTAAAGACGGAGGTTCCTATGTCGACGGTAAGCAGCACCCGTTTATTTTACCCGATACGGGGCGCCGTGTCTTGTCCCCGTCTTTCGTTACTAGCTCTTGACATTTATGCTCGAAGTATCTATAATATCCAACATGAGATTGTCGATGGCTCCAAAACCGCAAACTTCACGGGCACAGGGCACAGGGCACAGGGCACAGGG
>WQRP01000068.1 GCA_009786675.1 Treponema sp.
ACTTCCTGGTGGTTATAGTGATTATCGGGATTGCGCTCGGCATTATTTCAAGGAAGGTGTATTACTATGAGTAGTATCGACAAGCCGTCGGAAGGGCGGATGCTTTCAAGCGGGTATTTCGTCAAGAAGTCCTTCAGCGGCTTTTTTTACAAGTTCTGCCGCGCGGTTCTTATCTTTGGGCTGTGCTTCCTTATCCTGCAGCCCCTGCTGGACAAGCTTAGCGTCAGCTTTATGGCGGAGCAGGATTTGTTCGACGGTACCGTGATAAGCATTCCGCGTAATTTTACGCTGGATAATTTCAGGGTGGCGGGCATGTTGCTTAACTACTGGCAGTCGCTGTTCCAGACCCTGTTTATCGTGCTTGTCAGCGCGGTCTTGCAGGTTACCGCCTGTACGCTGGCGGCCTATGGGTTCGCGCGCTACAAATTCCCGCTTAAGAATTTCTGGTTCATGTGCGTCATGCTGATAATCATCGTGCCGCCCCAGGTCATAATGGCGTCGATTTACCTCAACTTCCGGTTCTTTGACGTGTTCGGTATATTCAGGCTCGTCACGGGCGAGCCAATCAACATGCTGAACAGCTTTGCCGGCTACTGGCTGCTTTCCGCGACGGGCATGGGCCTAAAAAGCGGGCTTTACATTTTCATCCTAAGGCAGTACTTCCGCGGCGTGCCCAAGGATCTTGAGGAGGCCGCGTACATCGACGGTTGCGGGCGGCTTAGGACCTTCGGCCAGATTATGCTCCCCGATGCCGCGCCGATGCTTGTCTCCTGCTTCCTGTTTTCCTTCGTGTGGCAGTGGACGGATTCGTTTTACTCGACCCTGTTCCTTGCGAACTACAACATGTTGGCGACGGGGCTTGACGGTATTGCCGCGACTTTTGGCGTCTGGTGGAACCAAATGCACGTGGCCGCCGGGGGCGCCGGCATCCAGGCGCCGTTGGCCCATACCCAGATGATTATTGCGACGGGAATGCTCATGACCCTTGCCCCCCTTATACTGCTTTACCTTGTGGCGCAGAGGGCGTTTGTCGAATCCCTGGCCCAGACGGGGATAAAGATGTAGGACGTTTTCAATGCTGAAACCGCCTTGCGGCGGATCGCTTGAAATATATTTTCTGTAGGAGGCACAAAAATGCTAAACAAAAAAAGGATGGCCGGGTTCGTCCTGGTTCCGTTGATGCTCGTGATGGCAGTTCCCGCGTGGGCAGGCGGCGGCGGGGACCGGCTTAGGGGCATGGATGTCGTTATAGGAAACTGGTGGGCCGACTATGACGTTAATACCTTTCAGCCGGCGAACGACCTGGAGGCGCGGACTCTTGCCTATCGTAGGAGGATGCTGGACGAGCACGGCTTCAGGATGAGGGTCTCGCGCATCGCGAGCTGGGGCGAGATGCTGCAGACCGCGGCCATCACCATCATGGCGGGACAGCCCGCCGCGAGCGCTTTCGTGCTGACTCCGGCATGGGCCATGACCCTGCACAGGCAGGGTCTGATTGCCTCGGTACAACATGCCAACGTTGATTTTTCGCCCAAGAGGGTGGGCGACGGAAGGCCCACCTGGAACCAGTCCATGATGAACCTCTTTACGTTTGGGGGCAACAAGTACGCGCTGTCTTTGGGTTACGGGGACAGCCTTCAGCCCCTGGTCGTATACTTTAACAAGCGCCTGTTCAGGGAAGCTGGGCTCGATCCGGAGCTTCCGTACAACATGCAGGCGAACCGCACCTGGACCTGGGACAACTTCCTTCCCATCGCCAGGCAGTTGACGCGGGACATTAACGGCGACGGCATAATCGACACCTGGGCCATGACCGCGGATCTTTCCACGTACATTCTTGACGCGATTATATCCAGCAACGGCGCCACTTACGTTGGCAGGGATGCCCAGGGAAGGTTCTATAACGCTTCCGGCAGCCCGGCGTTCCTGGAGTCCCTGCAGTTTGCCATGAGGCTTAGGGACGAGGGCGTCATGATGCCGCCCCCGGAAGGCGGCCACTGGACCTGGTACCAGGCCGCGTTCAGCGACGGTATCGCCGCGATGCGGGTCGAGCCTTTGTACGTAAGAAACGACCTGCAGGGCATGACCGACGACTGGGGCATGGTTATGTTCCCCATCGGCCCCAGGCGCAACAATTTTTCCGTCTTTGCCTTCGAGAACGTGATGGTCATTCCCTCGGTCTTCCCGCCCGACCAGGTGGCCAGGATTGTCGAGGCTATTGATCTGTGGGAAAGGCCCGTGGACGAGGGTCCCTACGCATGGCAGGACGGTCTCTGGCACGTGTTCAGGGACGCCCGGGCCGTCACGGAAACCATGGCCATTATCCGCAACCCGGCCCTTTACGTGGTTCCGTACTGGCAGATGATCCCCGGCCTGCAGCGCGGCCATATCGCGTGGGAAATGTGGTGGCACGATGGGGATCCGGCGCAGCTTGTTGAGGCGGTGTCCCTTGCCTGGAACGCCCTCATAGCCGACGCAAATGCCGCCCTTATAGCCGGCAATTAAGCAAGGCGCGTCGGGTCTTTGTGGCCCGACGACACTTTAACCGATCCGTCTTCAAAGGGCGGGTCGGTTTTTTTTGCGCGTAAGTGTTTTAAGGGGGGGTTAGGAATTTCCGCGAAGGAACTCGTCGAGCTCGTTTTCCAGGCCGCACAGGCGCTTTTCCCATTCGTGTATGCGCTGGATGGAATATTTTATCTGCCTGTCCAAAAGACGCTCGCAGGTCTCGTCCAGGAGGGTATCGAAGGTGAATGCCGACTCGGAAACGGGGAGGGCTTTCCCCCCCGAGGCCGTGTCGTTGTGTTTCCGTGTCAATTGTCAAGCACCGGCGATTCTATGACCACTTGCCTAGCGCTGGCATCCGACTGGGGCCTGTCATAAGCCCTTATAAAAGTGACGACCGCAATCAGCGCGACAAGCACAAGTATTAAATTACGCATGGCATCCCCAGGTTATCCGTATAGCCTTATCATACAACGGTTATCTCCAGCGGTCAACAGGGTTTATGGGTTCCCCCCTGTAAAAAACGGCGAAATGAAGATGGGGTCCGGTCGTGCGGCCGGAAATGCCGACCCTGCCTATCTCCTGGCCCTGTCTTACCGTTTCGCCCGCGGCGACGGAAAACGACGAAAGGTGCGCGTAAAGTGTCTGGTAATAGCCGTGTTTAAGCACGATGAAGTTGCCGTAGGTGGGGTTTGCCCCCCTGTGCAAAACGGTCCCCCCCATGGCCGCCCGTATCGGATCGCCGATCCTGCCGGATATGTCAACGGCCCTGTGCAGTTGCATCCTTCCGGAACCCGGGCTAAAGGGATCCTCGCGCCAGCCAAAGCCGCTTGTAATCCTTCCGTTCAGGGGACGGATCATTCTTTCGGGGGCGGCGCGCCAGATTGCGCGGCGCAGATCGTTGGCGTCCATCCTGCCGCCGGGGATGAACAGGATCCGTCCCTCCGTTATGTTGTTGTCGTATATGTCGTTCGCGTCAAGCAGGACGTTCAGCGGGATGCCCATGTTCCGGGCTATTCCGCCAAGGGTGTCGTTCGCCTGGACGGTGTACGGGATGCCGTTCATGTTGGGGATCCTGAGCGTCCTTCCGGCCTGCAGGTTCCATGTTTCCCTTATGTCGTTCAGCGCGATAATCGACTCCTGGGAAACCATGTGCCGGACGGCTATTCCGGAGATCGTCTCTCCGGGCGCCACAACGTGGGGGATCCATGCGAAGGTCTCGGTAACGTTAAGGGGAATGTCCGCGTACACAAGGCCGTAGTATTCCGCCGGGTTCACCGGGGTGAATTCGGGGACTCGCTGGCTGAGCGGCGAGAACGGATTCTCTAGGGAGGCCGGGGAGATATCCCGCTGCGCCTGGGGCGCGCCGTTCCAGCTTAGGCCGACGATCCCGGCCGCCAGAATTACCGAGGCAATGGCCAGTTTTTTTAGCCACGACGGGGGTATCCTTAGCCCCTGGAAGGGGTTCCGCCACCCGCCCTGCGACTCCACGCTGTCGGTGACGGTGCTGCGCGTGGTCGTCGTGGCCGTGGCGGCGTTGTTCACGGCCGGGCTTTTCCGCTTCCTGGGTTTTTCCACGTTCCCGGGCGAGATCCCCCGGGCGAATCCGGCCAGCACCGACCGCCCGATTCTCCGGAATTTGCCCAGTCCGGAGACGGTTCCCCTGCGGGGCCATACGTCCTGCGAGAAGCCCGCTTCCATGGGGGAAGGCAGGCGTTTCACTCTTCTTACGGGGGAAGGCCTGCGGCGCTTCGACACGGTTTGTTCCTCTAGACGATCCTCAAAGTACATACCTAATTTATCGACATGTGAACCCCAAAGCATTATACTGGCGGCATGTTGAAGGCCATTTTGGCTGCCTTTGCGGTCGCTTTGCTGATAAAAACGTTTGTGTTTGACGTCGTAATTGCCGAAGGTTATTCTATGGAGCCTACAATACGTTCGGGATCCGTCCTGGTGGTAAACAGACTGCAGTACGGGTTTCGCCTTCCTGGCCGGAAAGGATTCCTCATACAATGGGCGAACCCCGGCGAGGGGGACGTGGTCGTTTTTTTTACGCCCGCCGGATACGTCGCAGTAAAGCGCGCCGTCGGCGTCGGGGAGGACGGGGTTTTTATGGCGAAAGGGGACAACCACCTGCTTTCCTATGATTCCCGCTCGTTCGGGCCGGTACCGGCCGCCGCCGTTATAGGCAGGGTCTTGGGGATAAGATGAGCACACTACCGAAAGGGCGCTTTTTGTTTGTCATAGGCGTCATGCTGGCGTCGGCCCTGGTCATCCTGGGACATTACGCGGTTTTGGCCGGGCAGGGCGGCACCGGGCGGGTCGGGGCGCAGCGCGCCACGCAGAACCGCGGCCCGATCGTGGACAGGAACGGAAGGATCCTGGCCGCCGAGGTAAGGCGCTACGATATTCATGTTAGGCCGCCAAGGGACAGGAGCAGGGACATAGAGGTCCAAAGGATCGCGATCCTGGCCACGGAGCTTGCCCCGATTCTAGGCATGGAAATGGAGGAGGTCTTCTGGCGCGTTTACGACGCGGACAGGGAGATCGTCCTGGGAAGGCAGGTTCCCGCCCAGGCCGTGGACGCTATCAGGGGCGTCCAGGACCGGGCGGACGGCAGCCTGGCTGGCGTCACGCCCAGGGCCGTGCCTTTCAGGGTTTACCCGGAAAGAAACCTTGCCGCGCAGATTGTCGGCTTCGTCGGGGCGGACCACGAGGGGCTCGAGGGCGTGGAGTTCGCCCTGAACAGGGACCTTTCCGGAAGGGGGGCCTCGGGCAGGGGGAGCAAGGTCGTCCTGACCATCGACGCCAACGTCCAGCATATCCTGGAGCAGGTCGCGGGATCCGTTCTGCGCGAGACCGGCGCGGAAAGCGTCATGTTCCTGGCCATGGATCCCCGCACCGGGGACATTCTGGGCTCGGCGGTGCTCCCCGGCTTCGATCCCAACGATCGCGGGGTCTCAAACCCGTACCTGTACCGGAACCTTGCCGCCCTGGAGCATTACGAGCCTGGATCGGTCATGAAGGTTTTCTCGGTCGCCGCCCTTCTGGAGGCCGGCGTCATATCCTCGGAAACCGAATTTTTCTGCGGCGGCTTTTACGAAAGGGTCTTTCCCGGCGGCGAGGTCGTGCGCATCGCGTGTTGGAACCCGCACGGCCACGGCCGGGTAAGGGCCAGGGAGATAGTGACGCTTTCGTGCAACGTCGGCGCCGCCTACGCCGCCGAGATGTACTCCGCCTACCTTTTCCACCGGGACCTGCGGAACTTTGGCTTCGGCAGCAGCACCGGCGCCTGGGTCAACCTGGAAACCCCGGGGATCCTGGCGGAGCCGCACCTTTGGTCGGGCCGTAGCAGGCAGACCATCTCCTTTGGGCAGGAGATCGCTACCTCCGCGCTGCAGGTTATGCAGGCGGCTACCGTCATCGCGAACGGCGGGATACTCGTCCCCCCAAGGATAGTCTCGCACGTCGTCTCGGCCGACGGCAGGACGGTCACCCACCGGGAAAACCCGGCCAGCTCAAGCCGCCGCGTCGTAAGCCCCCGGACCGCCTGGACGGTGCTTGGCTACATGCGGGACACCGCGATCCAGGGCCAGGGAACCGGCTGGAGGGCCGACATGGGCGACCTTAGCCTGGCCGTCAAAACCGGGACCTCGCAGATACTCGACCCCAGGGGTGGGTACATCGCCAGTACCCTGGCCATACTGCCCGCGGAAAACCCATCGCTCATACTCTACGTCGTGATCACCCGCCCCCAAGGCGAGACTTCCAGCGCGCGGATAGCCGCCCCCGCCATACGCAGGGCCGCCGAGCAGCTTGTCGATTACCTGGGAATCCCCAGGGGCAGGAACCCGATTTTCCTGCACACCGGTCGCCTGGACATCGCCGAGGAGGTGCTTCCCGCCGTCGGTCCGGCCGTCCCGAATTTGCACGGTTTTTCCAAGAGGGCGCTTCTGCCCCTGCTTCTCCGCGACGACATCACCGTGGAGATATGGGGCGACGGCTGGGTTCACCGCCAGTCCCCCCCCCCGGGGGTGGCCCTGACGCGGGGAATGGTACTGGAATTGGAGCTACGATAGCGAGGTCATGGTTTATGTTGAAGAAATTGTCACACTGGAAAGCCAACAGCACGGTCCTGCGGAAAATCTATCCTGGGCTTCTTGAGGAACTGCTTCGCCACGAAAGCCGCCCCCCATCGGGCGGCGGCGAGCCGAAGGTCGAGACCGCGTCCTCCGGTATGCCGACCATGCTGATAAACGGGCGCTACGTCCATTCCCCCCGCGATCCGGCCAGGGAAGGGCATCGCCTCGCGGAGGCCTGCCTTTCGAGCTCGGCGGCGGGCGCGGGCGACGACGCGCCGGTTCTGGTTCTGGGCTTTGGCCTCGGCTACGCGGCGGAGGCGATTACCAGGCTTGCCCCGCAAAGGCCGCTGGTAATCGTGGAAAAGAACCCCGGCCTGCTTCGCCGGGCTTTCGAGCTTCGCGACTTCAGCCGGTTCCTTTCCAGGCCGGGCATAGCCTTTGTGCCCGGCGGCGAGGGCGATGGGGCCGTCGTGGCGCTTTCGTTTTTTGAAAAAAACGGCGGCAACGGGCAGACCCGTTCCGGGCAGGCCCACTCCGGGCACGTCCACCACGGGCACGTCCCAAGGGGGCGAAGCCCGCTTATCCTTCGCAACAGGACGCTGACCGGTATCGACGAGCAGTGGTACTCCGCCGCCGAGAACCGCGTCCGCGCCTGGGCGACCCAGGGCGACGTGAACAAGGCGACGCTTAAAAAGTTCGGCAGGCGCTGGGTACGCAACCTTACCCGCAACATGGCCGCGATACGGGATCTGCCGGGCATTTCGGGCCTGGCCGGGCTTGCCGGCCCGCCGGGCTCGGACGGCCGGCCGAGTCCGGACGGAGTGTTCCCGGTTTTTCTGGCCGCCGCCGGCCCCGGCCTGGACGACGTCGGCAGCCTTCTTCCGGAGATACGGAAGCGCTGCATCGTCGTTGCCGTGGACACGAGCCTTCGCTTCTTTAGCCGAAGCGAAACCGAGCCGGATTTCGTCCTCGTGGTAGATCCGCAGTTCTGGAACAGCCGGCACCTTGATCGCTGCGCGACGGGCCGGCGCACCAGGATGATCGCCGAGTCGGCGGTGTACCCGCCCGCGCTTCGGCTCCCCTTTGGCGGGACCTTCCTGTGCGGATCGCTTTTCCCCCTGGGCGCGTTTATCGAGAAAAGGGTAGACCCCAAGGGCCTTCTTGGCGCCGGCGGCTCGGTCGCCACTAGCGCCTGGGATTTCTGCCGAACACTTGGGGCCGGGGAAATCTGGGTGGCCGGCCTGGATCTCGCCTTTCCGGGCAACAGGACGCACTTCAAGGGCGCGATGTTCGAGGAAAAGGCCCTCGCCGAATCCGGCCGCTTGAAACCTGCCGAGACCTTTCTGCAGGCCGCCCTGCGAAGCGGCGTCCCCTTTATGGCTCCGTCCGCTTCCGGCGGAAAGGTGCTTACCGACCGCCGCCTTTCCCTTTACGCGTCCTGGTTCGAGAACAGCTTCCAGGCCAACCCCGGCATACGCAATTACCGCCTGACGCGCGACGGCCCGGGCTACCAGGGCGGCATCGCAATCTCGGGCTTTGAGCCCGCCTGGACGGAACGCCTTCTTGCCCTGCCGGAACGCCGCGCCGAAATCGACGCCCGGCTCGACTCCGCGTTTTCCCGCATCGAAACGGAATTCCAGGGGGAGACGCCGCAAAGGCACCGGCGTTACGAGGCCGCCCTTGCCGACCTGAGATCCGGCCTGGAAAAAATAAAGGCCTGTTGCGGGGAAGGGGAAAGGCTCGCCGCCGGAGCCCTGCGGAACGGCGGTTACGCGGACCGAAAAAAGACCCTTGCCGCCCTGGATCGAATCAACCGCGCAATCGCCGAAAGCGAGGTAAGGGAAATCGCTGGTTTTCTTATGCCCGAGGAACCCCTTGGGGAGATCGCCGCCCCGCCCGCCGGAAACGAGGCCGCCTTTCGCGGGTATCTGGAATCCTCGCTAAGGCTTTACCGGGCCCTGGCGGAAGCCACTGGGATTGACGTGTAAACCCTGGCTCTATTGAGGATAACCGTCCTTGCCCCGCAACATGGCCTCGGCCGCTGATGCCAGAAAAGCGCTTCTATGCGGATATAAAACCTGGGAAATCGGGAACCACAACGCCGTATCCGCCTTTCCCATTGCTTTCAAACAACGCGATGTATTTTTCCATGGTTTCCCCCTTCAC
>WQRP01000069.1 GCA_009786675.1 Treponema sp.
CAGGCCGTGGACACCGAATTCGACACCATAAGGCAGTCGACCAAAATGACCGTCGGCAGGCAGGGGAACCACTACCCTATCCTTTCCAGCGAGTACTTCCACTGCGGCCCCAACGACGTGGCCTTCCGCGAGAACATCATCGAGATGCTTACCCGCATCGAAAGCATAGACCAGGAGGCGTTCTGTCGCGTCTACAAGAACAGGGTGAACCGCATAGTTCCCTACGTCGTGCTGCTTCCGTCCTACGGAGATACCGGGGTTTGCTGGGAGCCTTTCGACAAGCGCAACAGGGCTACCAGCCGGGGGCGTATTTTTGTCCCGATGTACCCGAAGAACCTTTACATCGCCATCCTAAGCGCCGTGGCGGATCTGCGCTGGCAGGTCGCCAAGGAAAAGGCCTCCTACTACTGGATGGAGGAGGGGCTTACCGGGCATTACTACCAGTGGTACCTGTCGCAGAAGCTAAAGGGCGACATAAAGGGCTATTTTATAGAAGACTACATTCTCTGGATGACCAAGGAAGCCGAGGGCATACAAAAGCTCGACAAGACCGTCCGGGGCGTCTTCTGGCGGCACATGCCGTTCTCCCATGAGGTAAAGGAGAAGCTGAAAACCCGCAGCTACGTGTACCAGGAACTTTACCAGCGCGACCAAAACCGTGCCATGTCCGATGGCTATTAAACCGAGGGGGTTTCTCGCCGCGTTCCTGCTTTCGTTTTTCCTGCCCTCCTGCGAAAGCGAGGGGCATCTTCGGGTGGAATTCGCGCTGGGAACCATATGCGTTGTCAGCCTGTTCGACTGTGGGAACGACCAGCTCTATAACGACGTTTTTTCGCGCATACGGGAAATAGACCGAACGATGACCGCCTTTTCCGCCCCCGTTGACGGTGGGTCGGATTCCTATGTCGTCGAGATAGGCCGTCGGGCGGGAATCGCGCCGGTGCGGGTCGGAGCGGACTTAATCGACGTGCTGGAACGGGCTCTTTATTTCGCCGAGATATCCGGCGGCGCGTTCGACCCGACCATAGGACCGCTGACCGGGCTCTGGGGCATTGGAACCGGTACCCTCCAGCGGGTGCCCGGCGACGCGGAAATCGCCGCCGCGCTGGATCTGGTCAACTGGCGGGATCTGGAAATCGACCGCGAGGCCGGCACGGTGTTCCTTAGACGCCCGGGCATGTCCCTGGATCTTGGTTCCATAGCCAAGGGCTACGCCGGGGACGAGGCGGCGCGGATCGCCAGAGAGGCCGGCGTAAGGCGCGCGTTGATTGACCTTGGAGGGAACATTGTCGTGGTTGGCCGGCGACGGCAGGGGCGGGACGACCCCTGGCGCATCGGTTTGCAGAACCCGCTTGGCGGGCGCGGCGGCCACCTTGGCGTTCTGGAGGTTTACGACACCAGCGTCGTCACCAGCGGTGTCAACGAGCGGTTTTTCGTAGTCCAAGCCCCGGACGGAACCACGAGACGCTACCACCACCTGCTTTCCACCGTGGACGGATTCCCGGTGGAAAACGGCCTGCTTTCCGTTACCGTCGTAACGAAAAGCTCGACCGACGCCGACGCGCTTTCCACCGCGGCCTTTGCGCTGGGCTACGAGCGGGGAAGATCCCTGGTCGATTCCATGCCCGGCTTCGAGGCGATATTCGTCTTTGACGATCGCCGCGTAAAAACCACCGACGGGCTTGCCAGGGTTTTCAGGCTTACCGACGGCGAATTTACGCTTGTGCCGTAGGCTATTTGCAGGCGCTTAGGATATCGTAGGGATCCTCGCCGTAGCGTCGGTGGTGGATCGCCTCCAGAACGTGGATCGCGTCGATGCTGTCCCTTCCCGCCAGATCGGCGACGGTACGGGCCACCCGCAGTATGCCGTGGTAGGCGCGCCCGGAAAGTCCCAGTTTGGCAAGCGCCTTGTTCATCGCGTCCCTGGCCTTTTCGGTCATGGGGCAGATGGCCTCGATTTTGCCGGCGGGGATAAGGGCGTTGCGGCGTATCCCCGTGTCCTTACCGCGCCGCCTTTGGATCTCAACCGCCACCCGTACCCGCATGGCCACCTCCGCGCTGCTCTCCTCCCGCTCGCCCCCGCCTGCCCCCGGGGGCGCGACGGCGACGCGAAGCTCCACGCGATCGAGCAGGGCTCCGCAGAACTTGCGCCAGTAACGGTAGATTTCCTCCGGCGAGCAAAGGCAGTCCACCCTGGCGCCGCCGGCCGACGTTTCCGGGGTTCTTTTCCCCAGCCGCCCGCAGGGACAGGCGTTCGCGGCCAGGAGCAGCTGGAATTCGGCGGGAAGGCGTATCGTGCCCTCGGCCCTGGAAATGCTTATGACGCGGTCCTCCAGGGGTTCGCGCAGGGCCTGCAGTACCTTCGACTTGAACTCCGGGGCCTCGTCCAGGAACAGCACCCCGAAATGGGCCAGGCTTATCTCGCCGGGTCTTGGAACCCTGCCGCCTCCCAGGATTCCCTCGGCGCTGGCCGAATGGTGCGGGCTCCGGAAGGGCGGAATGGAGATTAGCCTGTCGATAAAGCCACCGTGCGGGCCCGCGCCGTTCCTTAGCGGGCCGGCCAGGCTGTACAGGCGGGTCACCTCGACCGCCTCCTCGGGGCTAAGCGGCGCCATGATCGAGGGCAGGCGCCTGGCAAGCATCGTCTTGCCCGCGCCCGGGGGGCCAAAAACCAGCATGTTGTGCCCGCCAGCGGCGGCGATTTCCAGGGCCCGCTTGTACATGGGCTGGCCGCGCACGTCGGCAAAATCGTCGCCGGCCGGTTCCCCGTCCGGCGCGGCTTCGCCTGTCCCCGGCGGATCCGGTGGCGCGGGCAGCGTCCCAGTTTCCTGGCGGGCCAGAAGCGCGTCCACCGCCTCCCTTAGGGTGGACGCCGCCGCGAAGCGCATCGACGGGAGTATCGCCGCCTCGGCGAGGTTTCCCGCCGGGACGATAAACTCGTTTATGCCCTCGTCCAGGCCAGCGGCAATCGCGGCCAGGACGCCGCGCACGGGGCGTATCCTGCCGGAGAGTTCCAGTTCCCCCATCACCAAAAGATTTGGGGGCACCGGGGCGAGCCCCGCCGCCGCCATTACCGCGAGGGCGATGGGCAGGTCCAACGCGGCCCCCTCCTTTCGCATACCCGCCGGAGCCAGGTTTATCAAAATCCTGTCCAAGGGAAACTTGAACCCCGAATTCCTGAACGCCGCCCGCACACGTTCCCGTGCCTCCCGAACCGCGCCCTCCGCAAGCCCCGTGATGTCGATCCCCGGAATCCCCCGCCGAATATCGGCCTCGACCCGGATGATGATCCCGCCGGCCCCGTAGGGCGCATACGCCATAACACTCATAATGTACCTCTATGAGTATATATGGCGCGAATTCGCGTGACGCTTTAGTCCGCGGGCCGTTTTTTCGTGGTTTTTGGATTTTCTCTATCTAATCGACAGAAAGGCAATCGAGCCGGCCGCCAGCCAGGTACCCAGGGCGCTTCCAAGGTTCGCCAGAAAGAACACCAGCAGAACCCTGGTTATGCGGTTGCGGTAAAAGCCCTTCAGGCTGGCAATGTCGGCGGAAATGGATTCGGCGTCGGCGACCCGGGGTTTGCGGATCACCGCTTGCACAAGTCCCGCCAGAATCCCGGCGCTTAGGAAGGGACCGAAAAAGACGGTAAAAGGGGCGGTCAGCGTGGCGACCAGAACCGCAAGGGGGTGTCCCAGGGCGAGTATGCTTCCAAGCGCGGCGAAACCGCTGTTCCATAAAACCCACTGCATAAGCATATCAATGGCATGGCTGGCGTCGGCACGAAGGAACCCGACGGCAAGAAGCGCCACGATAAGCGCGGGAATGATCCACTTGGAGCATTTGGAGAGCATGGTTTTCGGGGGAATCGTTTCCAGGTCGGCCAGGCTTTCGGCGGCAGGGGGTTCCCCCTCGGCGAATTTCTCTAGCCAGGCCTGTATCCCCTGCAAATGCCCGGCTCCCACTACGGCGATGGTGCCGGCGGGGTTGCCGTCGTCGGCTTTTTTCGCCGCGCTTGCCTTGCCCGCAGCAGCCCAGATCTTGGTGGCAAGGTAGCGATCCCTCTCGTCGATAAGAGTTTCCTTTACGGCCGGAAGGTAGTTCGCCAGTTCCTTCATCATGTTGTCCAGCTCGTTCGACTTTTTCAGGTTCTCGATCTCGTCCGCGCTTAGCTTTTCCCCGACGAAGGCGCTGGAAAACAGGGCCGCAAGCAGCTTGCACTTGCTCCATAGCCCGCAGCTCGCCCAGGCCCGCCGCAGGGTGGTCTGCACCTCGCGGTCGCAAAGGCTGAACTCTATGCCCAGTTCCTTGGCGACGTTTATCGCGGCAATCATTTCCTCGCCCGGCTTTACCCCGATCTCGTTCCCCAGGCGGCGCTGGAAGCTTGCCAGCGCGATGTTGGCGATAAGAAGAAAGCCCTTGCCCTCGCGCAGAACCTTGGAAACGTTCAGTTTCTCCCACATGTCCTGCTGGTTTATCGATGCGTAGCGGCCCTCGTCCAGTTCAACGCACACCATGCCCGGGTTTTCCCCGCGGATTGCGCCGGTCACTTCCTCTATGCTTTCCCTGGAAATATGCGCCGTTCCGATTAGGCGAATGTCCCTTCCGCCAAGATTAAGGCGTATGTTGTTACTGCCCATGCCGCTCCCTGGTTTCGTAATGCCTGAACGCCGATGAGCCGAACAATACCCGATCGTCCATAACTAAGCATTATATTGAACCAAAAGGTTCCGGTCAAGCTTGCCCATGAATATACCAGCGGAAATCGATTTTCCCCTTGCGCCATCCCGCCCGGGCCCAGGATCGCCCCTCGTGAAGGGGCTTATCACCTTAGGCCCGCCATAAAGCCCTCGATCGTCACAAGCGTGGGCCCCGCCCTCGCAGGGATCGAGCCCCGCAGGCCCTCGACGTCGGCATCCAGGGTGTAGCCGTAGAAGCCTCCGGGCTCCCAGGGCTTGGTATCGTCCTGGGCGCGGTTGCTGACCCTTCCGCCGGCGAGCACCCCCACCCCGGAGTTACCCCCGGACCAGACGACGGCGGTATCAAACCCGGGAAACGTCGTGTTCAAAATCCTGTTTTGGTGCACCGGGGCGTCGAAAAGGTTGTTCTGGACGACAAAATGCGCGTTGTACCCCGGCCCCATAACGTAACCGCCGCCCCAGC
The DNA here is from genome assembly GCA_009786675.1 of Treponema sp. The sequence continues at coordinate 5,164 of WQRP01000069.1, forward strand.
CGGTCGCCGTGGCGCCAATGTCCCGGAAATAGTTGTTGTACATGTGGGTCTGGGTTCCCCGGGTTCTGGGCATACGGGTGCGCGCGTCGTGGAAGTAGTTGCTGTGCAGGGTTNCCCGCCGGCGCGACCTAAGCCACAACAGATCGTCCCCGGCGGCGTCCCCCGGGAATTCGCCGGAGTCGCCGCCGCCGACCAGCAGGACCTCGTTGGCGTTGGTAAACCTGCTGTGGGAAACCGTAATCTCCCCAAGGGTAACGTTAAGCAGGGTATCGTGCCAGTCGCCGCCAAGAAGGAAACTAGTTGCGCCTGACGAAAACTTGGCGTGATCCACCCAAACGCCCGTCGGCCAATCCCGGCCATGGGCGTTCGTGCCGGAGTTCCCGGTAAGCAACAGGCCGTCCAGACCGGGGGAGTCCCTGGTATCCCTGGCATCCCAAAAGGTGACGTTCCTGATGATTATGTTCATGGTACCGCTAAGCATGTTGCCGTTAATCCGCAGGCCGCCGAACATCAGCCTGGCGTTGTTTATCCCTATAATCGTGGTGTCAGGCGATCGTATGTCGAACCTTCTGCCGTTGACGTTCGTGTCCGTTATGCCAGGGAAATGCCCGGGCACGTCGGTTATGGCTCCCCCGGAAAAATCGATGTCGCCACAGACAATTATAAAAACGGGCCGGTTACGCAGATCCAAGGCCGCGGCAAATGCTTCAAGCTTGGCGGCCGGGTTTCGCCCGTCGCAGTCGCAGACGACGATTGGCCGTTCGGGGTTGGCGTAAGCGATCCCCTGGCCGCCGTTCGCGTTATCCGCCCAGCCGCCGGTGCGTACCCTTCGCCCCCTAAGAGCCTCGAACAGTTCGAGGGGATCGATGGAGCCGGCCGGAGGTTCCTTCGGCAGAACCGTAAGCCCAACCCGGTCGGAGTCCACATAGCGGCCCTCGACGTAAAGGGTAACCGTGGCGGTGGCGGGGCCTGGCAGCAATCCCCTGGCCGTGCCGTCCCGTTCCACGGAAACCCTGTTTTCAGGATCCACCGTCCAGACCAGCTCGTAGCCCGAAGCGCCCCGCGGCAAGACCTCGACCTCCAGCTTCCTGGTCTCGTCCACCGCAAGCTCCGGGCTCCCGGAAAGTATCCTTACGCTTTCGGCCCGAACCGAAGTCCCGGCGTCTTCGTCCGGCCACTCGCAGCCCGCAAGCAGGAAAACCGCAACGAGCGGCACGCACAACCCGCGAATTCCGTTTTTCATAGTTTACGCCCCCAGGGGAATCGTACACGGTGGCGGGGTGAAAATTACGACAGGTTATTGCATTTTCCCGGACGTTTTCCGCCCGAAGGGATCAGGCGGAATCGATTACCAGCCGCGCAAGCTCCCGCCCGCGCTCCCGGAGCGTTTTAAGGTCTTCCTCCGTGGGGTGGCCCTGCCATTCGTAGGACTCGATGTTGTCCCACTTTAGGCCCACAAGAGCGGCCTCGTATTCCTTTTCCGCACCGCCCGACCAGCCCCACGAGCCGACGCGAAGCGCCTTTTTTCCGAACAGGTGCTTGCGGCGGAAAATGCTCATCACGTAGGCGATGGGGGGGAACATGGCGTATTCGTAGGTCGGCATGGCGATAACCACGCCGGAACTTCGGTAGGCGTCGGCCAGCACCCAGGAAATGTCCTCGTCCGGGACGCGGTGCGTCACGTAGGGAACGCCTTCCTTCTCGATGCCCTCGATAACGGCGCAAAGGCCGAGCTCTGTGTTGCCGTACATGGAGCCCCAGATCACGGTGACGACCTTTTCGGCGGGGCCTTTCCCCCAGGATGCGTATTTCCGGTAGCGGTCGATTACCGTCTGCGGATCGCGCCGCCACACCATGCCGTGGCCGGGGGCGACGTGCCTAATGTCTAGACCCTCCAGCTTCTGCACGGCCTTTTCCACGAAAGCGGAAAAGGACGACACGATGTTGGAATAGTAGCGCAGGCTTTCCCTTTCGAAAAAGGCGTGCTCGGTCTCGTTGAATTCGTCGTCGAAAATCCGCTCCCCCAGCGCGCCAAAGGAACCAAAGGCGTCGCAGGAGAACAGGGTGCCCGAGGCGGAATCCCAGGTCATCATGGTTTCCGGCCAGTGGATGTTGGGGGTTTCGAAAAAGGTCAGAACCCTGTCGTCGCCCAGATCCAGCGTGTCGCCGTTCTTTACCTGGCGCAGGGGGTTCCCGACCTTATAGAAGCTTTTTATTAGGTTGCAGCCTTTCTGCGTGGCGACAATTTCCGCGCCAGGGTTCCGATGGCAGAATTCCTTAAGCCAGCCCGTGTGATCCGGTTCCAGGTGGTTCAGAATAAGGTAGTCAACCTGCGAAAACGAAAGCCCCGCGGAGGAAAGACAGTCCTCGATCTGCCCGGACGCCTGATCCTGGTTGCGGACAAGATCGATTAAGGCCGTCTTTCGCCCTTTTACGGCGTAGGCGTTAAGTGAGACTCCATGCGGTATAGGCCAGATTCCCTCGAAAAGGCCATCCGTTCCTACATCCGCATGGAGGCAGTAAACGTCTTTTGAAATGAGCCGGCCTTTCATAACCGCCACCCCAAAAAACTAGCGCTTAAGCACGCTGACTACACGCTCGAGTACTTTCTTGCGGTCAAGAGGCTTCACAATGTAGCTCTTTGCCCCCGTAAGAAGGCATTTCTTGACCACGTCTTCTTTCCCAAGCGCGCTGACCATAATCACGTTGGCCTCTTTGTCGAACTCGAGTATTTTCTCGAGCGCGGTAACACCGTCCATGACCGGCATGGTAATGTCCATCGTGACCAGATCGACATTTGGGTGCATTTCCTTGTATTTTTCAAGGCCCTGCGATCCATCGGCGGCGGTCGCGATAACCTCGAAACCTTCCGAAGAAAAAATCTGGCCCAACTGTTTTGCAATAAACATAGAATCGTCAACCACGAGAACCCTGTACGGGGTGCCTTCGGGTTTTATGCCCTCGGCGGTTTTCTCGTT
>WQRP01000070.1 GCA_009786675.1 Treponema sp.
CCGCACATGCGGCGGAATTTGCCGCACGGGTATTCCTTCGTGTTTTCGTATTTCACACGTATAGTTTAGCGCTCTTTTTGATTTCTGAAGAGGTCTATTATAACCTGTGGTAGCTCGCCCCGCAATATGCCGCCAAGAAACATGCTGCCAAAAATCAGCTTGCCCAAATCGACAAGCAGTTTTCCGGCGTTCTCCATGAGGTCATCCCGCTCTTTTAGTTTCCGCGCGTCTTTTTCCATTCCTGTAATATACCGATGGCCATTTCGAAAAACAATGGAAAATAAGGTGCCACGCACGCCCCAGGGGGGTGCGGAGGGGTGACAGTCATCAATCAATGGCCTTCCCTGGCAATGGTGGCTGTCACTTTAAGGGCCACTGCCCACGGATTGGGGTCAGGGATCGACCCCCTGCTTGCATTATACCGGGGAAATCAGTTTTCGCCTTAAAGCATATCAGCGAGCCCGTTGGGAAAGGCCGGTGATGGTTTCCGTATCAAGCCCGGTAAGCTCGCGGATAAGCTCAAAGGGAAGACCTTTCGCCAAGGCATTCACGACGACCAGGGTTCGGTTCACCAGGAACGAGAGGTCGTTCTTTCGTTGCGTCCACGCCCAGGGTGTTGATTATGACCTCGGTGTCGGCTGGGTCGTAAGTCGTGCCGTGTACGGCAGGGTCGATTTCTTGTTGCCGAATATCGAGCGGAAAAGGCTGTCTTTGTAGGCCATGGCCCGCATTGTAGCGTTTCAGGCACGGCGTGAAAAGGGGAGCCCTGGCTTTTGTTGTCCGGCATTTTAGGACAGGCTCAGGGCTTTTTCTCCCGTACCGGACTTCCCCGCCTTTGCTTTGCGGCGGGTAAGCTAGTCTTCCAGCGTCACGTTCATTAGAACGAATTTGCTGACCGAAGTGGGAAGCGCTAGGAAATAGAAGGGAATCCACAGCATGACCAGCCAGCAGATTATCTTTATTAGGGTCGCGCTCGCGCCCGCCTTGAAGGCCACCTTGCGGCTCTTGAGCGAATAGGCGGGATATACCGCGAAAAGCAGCAGGGGCGCGAAGATCAGGCACAGGCCGAAAATCGTGAAGAAGACTAGAATCGATTCTATGACGCCGCCGTTGTACTCGAAGGGGCTTTCCTCGCCCTCAAGGTACAGGTTCGACGCGAGGAACTCCTGGCACCGCTTGGGAAGGAAGAATATCGCGTATATCCCCAGCGTGACCACCGACAGCAGAAGCCAGACTATTCCCTTTTTGAAAAACGACTTTCCGGTGGCGCGGAACTCGAGCCTTCTTCCGTTGATGACGGACTTGGAGTAAATCCAGCGCAGGTACCACATGGACGCCCACCAGAACCCAATGCCAAACGTCGCCACCGAAACCAGGCAGGCTAAAAACAGCTTTGCCTGTTGCTCCGACCAGCGTCCCTCGAACTTGGAGTTGAACGCGTCGCTCGCGTTGTCAAGCCCCCCAAGAAAACCTTCCTGTGCCATAAACGGCCTCCTGAAAAACGATTTTTCCGGTTCCGCACGGAACCCATTCCGCAAGCCTGCCTTGGTTTTGCGAAAGAGTCAAGCATTGGGCGTTAAAAAAAACAAAAATGCCGCCAGAAACGCCAAAATTTCGCGGATTGCCCCGGGCTGTCGGGCGCGCGGCGGCTGTCTTCCGAGACTTCGCAAATGTTTTTGATAAGATCTCCGGCCTTTTCAAAACGGGAAAACCTGTTATGATAAGCCCACTATGGCAATTCAGGACAGGGCGCTTTCGGGCATGATTCTTTCGCATTCGGGCTGGAGGGGTGTTTTTGCCGCTTCCGGCGGGGAGGAGGACGGGACGGCGGAAATAGGCGAGGGGCACGGGCTTGTCGCGGCGGGGGCGGCGGCGGCGTTTGCCGGGTTTCTGCGGGAACGCCACGGCGGCTCCACCCGTCCCCTTGTGCTGGTTGGCTCGGACACAAGGCCGACCGGCGGGGCAATAGCCCGGGTAATAATCCCGGCGCTGCTGGCCTCCGGCTGCGGGGTTCGTTACGCCGGGTTCGTTGCCGCCCCGGAGATTATGGCCTGGGCCAGGGGGGCGGGCTACCCCGTGGACGGCTTTGTCTACATCTCGGCGAGCCACAACCCGATAGGCCACAACGGGCTTAAATTCGGGCTCGCCGACGGCGGCGTCCTTCAGGCGGGGGACGCGGCGAAACTTGCCGAAAGCTTCCGATCGCTGATGGCCGGGCCGGACGCCTGTGCGCGCCTGGCCGGGCTTGTAGCGGGCGCCGAGGCGGCCGGGGTTCTGGCCGGCGAGGTTGCCGCGAAAAAGGAGGCCCGGGACGCTTACTTCGCCTTCGCCGCCCGGGTCGCCTGGCATACCCGGGACGGCGACGCGGGTCGCGCGAAAGGGATCCTGGTGGATGGCATTTCGCGCCGGCCCCTTGGCGTATGCTGCGACTTCAACGGTTCGGCAAGGTCGGTTTCCATAGACCGGGACTTCCTGGGCGATCTGGGGATCCGCTTCGAGGCGATAAACGAGATCCCCGGGGAAATAGCCCACCGGATAGTCCCGGANGGGGAGTCCCTGGAACCCTGTTGCCGCTTCCTGGAGGAGCTNCACTCCGGGGATCCGTCCTTCGTCCTGGGCTACGTCCCGGACTGCGACGGCGACCGGGGAAACGTGGTTATCTGGGACGACACCCTGGGGAAGGCCCGGGCATTGGAGGCGCAGGAGGTCTTCGCGATCGCCTGCGTCGCCGAGCTTGCCTACCTAAAGTGGGAGTCCGACCCTGCCGTGGGGTCGCTCGCCGTCGCGGTTAACGATCCCACCTCGTTCCGGACAGACTGTATCGCGGGGGCCTTTGGCGCGGAGGTCTTTCGCGCCGAGGTCGGCGAGGCCAACGTCGTGGGGCTCGCCCGCAAACTGCGGGAGAGGGGCTACACGGTGCGGATACTCGGCGAGGGCGCGGCAGGCGGGAACATCACGCATCCATCGGCGGTGCGGGATCCGCTCCACACGGTTCTGGCCCTTGTAAAGCTTCTTTCGATACGTTCGGAAGGCGGCGACGGGCGGGCTTCCCGCCCCGGCCTTTTTCAGCTATGGTGTAATGTGTCCGGCCGCGCCTATAACCCGGACTTTGGCATCGCCGACGTCATCGCGAGCCTTCCGCCCTTTGCCACCACCGGGGGCTATTCCCCGGAGGCGCTGCTGAAGGTCAAGGAAACGGATCACGCCGCGCTGAAGCGCCGTTACCAGGGCGTATTCCTGCGCGAGTGGGAAAGGCGCAGGGACGAGCTGAAGGCTCTGTACGGTATTTACGGCTGGCAGGCGATCGCGTACAATGGGATGGACGAGCGGAAGGACATCGGCGACTTCGGCGAGGCGGGCAGGGGAGGGCTAAAGATCTGCTTTTTGGACGCCGGGGGCGTGGCCGTCGCCTCGGTTTGGATGCGCGGCTCCGCCACCGAGCCGGTTTTCCGCGTAATGGCCGACGCCGCCGGGCGCGGCGCCGAGCGCGATCTTATAGAATGGCAGCGCCGCATGACAATCGAGGCGGACGGGAATTACAGGAGCTAAAAAATGGGACTTCGAGGGGAACTTTTTTCGACCAGGGTCTTGCTGCAGAACAGGACGTATTTCTTCAACGTGAAGGAAAACCGCCTGGGGGATCTGTACCTGAACATCGTGGAGAGCAAGAACCGCGAGGACGGTGGCTTCGATCGCCAGTCGGTGATTCTGTTCGCGGACGACCTGCAGGAATTCCTGAAAGGGTTTGACGATTCGCTGCGCGTGCTGGAAAAGGAAATTCGCGAAAAGCGGCGTTCCTCCCGCGCGGCCCGCGGCCCCCGCGACGGCAACGACTCCCGTGGCGACGTTCGGGGCGATCGCGGCGACGGCGTAAGGGACGGGGGCGGCAGGCGCCCGCGGACGGACGACAGAAGGCCGGGTTCGGAAAGGCCGCCCAGGGAACGGACTTCCAGGGACGGACATTCCTCCATGGGCTCCGGCGAGGGGCATTCCCCTAGGGAACGTCCCCCCTCCAGGGAGCCAAAGGGCGGAAGGCGCGTCGTTGTAAGGAAACGCTAGCCGCCCACCCGGAAGCTTTTACGCTGGATTGGCGAGGGGCCGTGCAGAAGAACCAGTTTCCGGTGCGCCGCCGTGGGGTAGCCCTTGTGGCGATCGTAGCCGTACTCGGGGTAGAGCCTGCCGTAGTGTTCCATAAGCCGGTCCCTGGCGGTTTTGGCTAGAATCGACGCCGCCATCACCTCCGGAACCTTGGCGTCGGCTTTTACCAGCGCCTCGCAGGGGATTGGCAGATCCAGCGCGTGCGTGCCGTCCACGACGGCCCTTAGGCCGCCAGGAAGGATCGCGGGGGCAAAGGGCCTGCCGAAGGGCGTTTCGGTTTCCAGGGCGTCGGGCCAAAGGCCTTCCCCGGCGTGTGCCAGAAGACGCTCGAAGGCCCGCCGCATCGCCAAAAGGCTTGCCCGCAGGATGTTAATCTCGTCTATTTCGGCGTGGGTTGCCCAGCCTATCCCCCAGGCCAGGGCCCCTTCGACGATGGCGAGCCGGGCTTCCTCCCGTTCCCTAGGCTTAAGCTTTTTAGAATCGGCAAGAAACTCCCCGGGGAAGTCCGGGGGAAGCACGACCGCGGCGGCGCAGACGGGTCCGGCCAAAGGGCCGCGCCCCGCCTCGTCCACCCCGCATACCGCGCCCATTATTTGGCGTCCAGAAGCGTCTGCATTGCCCGACGAAACCCGGGATCCGGGTTCCCCTTGCAATAGTGCCCGTCAATCTCCTCCCCGGAAAGCCCCACAAGCTCGTGGCTCATGTAGTGGATCCAGTGGTCCGCGTCGTTGATGGACATGTCGTGCCTGCGGCACCAATAATCCGGCTGGATTGGAAGCTGGTGCGGTTTGTCGAAAAAATACTTGTAATCGTGGACGGCGATTTTAAGATCCCCGCGCGGGATTCCCTTGTCAAGGATAATCTGGGCCAGATGGTTCATCGTCCTTCCGGTGTCGAAAATCTCGTCGACCAGAAGCACCTTGTCGCCGACCCTTAGGTGTTCCGGCGAGTAGGTCCAGCCGTCCACCCGCACCCTTTCCGCGTTGGCGACGTCGGTGTAGGAACGGGCCACCACCGCCGCGTAGTACACCGGGCGGGCGTTGCCCTTGTGCACGACCTTGAAAAACTCGCTTATGATGTTGCCCAGGTACGCCCCGCCCCTAAGGGAAACGTAGATAACGTCGGGCCTGAAACCCTCGGCGTAAATGTCGCGGGCCAGCTTGATGGCGTTGTTCCGCATGACATCGTACTGGAGGAATTCCTTTTTCATTGGCCCATTGTAGCACAGGCCGGCCGCCGGTTTCTAGGCGTCGTCCAGATCCAGGTTGATCTCGACTGGGCAATGGTCGGATCCGTGCACGTCGTGCATTATGGTCGACGATCTTACCCTGGGCAGGAAGGCGCGGTCGACGCAGTGGTAGTCGAGCCGCCACCCAATGTTGCGTATCCTGGCGTCCGTCCGGTATGACCACCAGGTATAGTGCCCGCCCTCGTCCGGGTGGAAGTGCCTAAAGGTGTCGACGTGCCCCGCCCCGGTGAACTCGTCCATCCAGGCCCGTTCCTCTGGAAGGTAGCCCGCGTTTCCCTGGTTCTCCTTGGGGCGGGCAAGGTCTATGGGCGTGTGGGCTATGTTGTAGTCGCCGCAAAGAACAAAGTGCCGCCCGTTTTTTTCCAGGGAATTGCACAGTCCAAGGATCTCGGCGCAGAAACCCAGCTTGTAGTCGAGCCGCTTTCCGGCGTCCTGGGAATTCGGGAAGTAGGCGTTTACCAGGGTGAAGTCCCTGTACTCCGCGACCAGCACCCGCCCCTCGTCGTCGAATTCCGGAACCCCCAAAAGGCGGGTCTCCAGGGGCTCCTCCTTGCTGTATATGGCGGTGCCGGAATAGCCCTTCTTTTTCGCGCCGGCCCAGAAGTTACGGTAGGGCTGGGACACCTCGCCGTCGCTCGTGCGCACGGAAGGGTTTACCAGCCTTTCCGAAAGCTGCCCGGGTTCCGCCTTGGTCTCGTTAAGGCAGAGGATGTCGGGTTTTTCCCTTGCCAGCCAGTCCGTGAAACCCTTTTTTTCCACGGCGCGTATGCCGTTGACGTTCCACGATATAATCCTCATCTACAGGATCCCCAGCGCGATTTCCATCATCCCGGTAAAACTCCGTTCCCTTTCCTGGGCGCTCGTGGCCTGCCCGCCTTCCAGCATGTCGGAAATGGTGACAAGGCAGGCGGCCTTTTTGCCGGTCGCCTTCGCGTTGTGGAACAGGGCGAAGCTTTCCATTTCCACGCATAGGCAGCCGTGTTCCCGCGTTACCTTTTTCCAGTATGGCTCGTCGTCCCCGGGTGCGTCGTAGTAAAAAACGTCGCTGGAATGGATGGCTCCCTCGATCATCGGGAAGGCCAGCCTCGCCGCCGATTCCCTAAGCCCGTCGCAAAGGCCCGCGTCCGCCTCGATAAGGCTGCCCTCGAACCCGCCCTGGCATTTCGCGAACGTCGATTCGCTGAAGGACGCCGTGGCCAGCACCACGTCGTACAGTTTTAGCGTGTCCGCGTACCCGCCGGCCGACCCGACCCGGACAATCGCGTCCACGTCGTACTCGGTGAAAAGCTCGTGGGAGTAAATGCCTATCGAGGGCATTCCCATGCCGCTTCCCATTACCGACACGGGTTTCCCCTTGTAGGTNCCGGTAAACCCGAGCATTCCGCGCACGCGGTTAAATTCGACNGGGTTTTCCAGGTACGNTTCGGCGATAAACTGCGCCCGCAGGGGATCCCCGGGCATNAGCACNGTCTTGGCAATCTGGCCCTTCTGGGCGGAAATATGGGGTGTGGGCATGACTAACTCCTTCCTGCCACTGTGTATACCACATTAGGGGGGCTTAGTTAAGTGCCTTGTACGCCATGCGGGCGGCCTCCTGCTCGGCGGCCTTTTTGCTCCTGCCGACGCCCGGCCCGTAGGCCGTGCCGCCGACGCTTACCTCCATCCAGAACGTGTGCTCGTGGTCCGGGCCGGAACGCTTGATTACGCGGTAGCGGGGGTAGGAACGGAAATCCCTCTGGCACATTTCCTGCAGAAGCGACTTGTAGTCCCGGTGGTAGTCGTCCCCGACGATACGCTCGATCTCCGGGGAAAAATGGCGGCTGATAAACGAAAAGGCGACCTTGTAGCCAGAGTCCAGGTACAGCGCGCCGATAAGGGCTTCCAGGGTGTCCGCCAGAATCGTCTTCTTGCCGCGCCCCCCGGAAAGCTCCTCGCCCTTGCCCAGAAGCAGCATGGCGTCGATTTGGACGGCCTTGGCGACGGTGGACAGAACTTCCTCCGAGACGGTCACGGACTTTACCTTGGCCAGCTCGCCCTCGGCTTTTTCGGGGTATTTCCGGTAAAGCAGGGTGGCGCACGCCGCGCCCAGGATGGAATCGCCCAGGAACTCAAGGCGTTCGTTGTTGAAGCGGCTCCCCGTTTCGTTGGATACGGACCGGTGGACAAAAGACAGGTTCAAAAGCGCGGGGCTTTTGAACCTTAATCCGGCGGCCTTCTGGAAAGCCGCCAGTTGCTTTTTTCTCCCCGGCTCAGGGGCCGGGAACCCATCCAGGCTGGCGCCCGGATCCAAGCTACTGCTGCTGAGACTTAAGAAACTCGTAAGCGTCCTTGACCGTCTCGAATTCGTTCGCCTTCTCGTCGGGAATGGAAATGCCCATTTCCTCCTCGATGGCATAGATCAGCTCGTAGGTGTCCAGGCTGTCCGCGCCAAGATCCTGGCGGAAAGACGCCTCCATGGTGATCTTGCTTTCGTCGATCTCAAGCTTTTCCGCGACGAGCTTCTTCATCTGCCCAAATAATTCGTCCATGTTTCCCTCTCTGTGTTATACTTTCGAATCTGGAACTATAACCTGCCGTCCCCGGTAAAACCCGCACTTGGGGCAAACCCGGTGCAGAAGCACCTTGTTGCCGCACGTGCCGCATTGAACCAAGTTGGGGGCGGTAAGCTTCATGTTGATGGACTGCCGACGGCTAGTCCGTGCGTGCGATGTTTTCCCTCTGGGTACAGCCATACAAAAC
>WQRP01000071.1 GCA_009786675.1 Treponema sp.
TCTNTCGTGCATCGCGGCGGACACCCAAAACGGAACGAATTCGTTCGGGAAACCCTGCGCCATTATCGCCGGCGGCGAGACCGTCGTGCGGGTCAAGGGCCGGGGGAAAGGCGGGCGCAACCAGGAACTTGCCCTGGCCGCCGCGAAGGGCATAGCGACACTGGAAAACACCCTTGTCTTTTCGCTTGGCTCGGACGGCACGGACGGGCCGACGGACGCCGCCGGCGGCATGGTCGACTGCACCACTTTGGCAAGGCTGCGCGGGCAAAACCTGGACATCGACAAAATCCTGGAAAACAACGACGCCTACCACGGGCTAAAGGCCGTTGACGGTCTGATCGTCACAGGCCCAACCGGCACAAACGTGAACGACGTTTCGGTTGCGCTGTGCGGCCCTAGCTGACAAACAGCGAGAACACAAAAACCCCGGCCATACAGGCCAGGCCCGCAACCAGGGTGACCACGGTCTGGGTCATGTAACCGTACCGTGGCGATATGCCGGACAGCCTGGTGACAACCCAAAAATACGGGTCGTTGGCGTGCGAGGCGACCATGGAACCCGCGCCGATTGCCATCAGCGTAAGGGCGGACATCATCGCCGAGTCTAGCCCGAGCGGAGCCATTAGGGGAGCCATAATCCCCGCCGTGGTTATAATCGCGACAGTCGTCGAACCCTGCGCCGTTTTCATGACGGCGGCGACAAGGAAGGGAAAAAACAGCCCCAGGGTATGAAGCGGGGTCAGATCCGCAGTGATGAAGCCCACGACGCCGGACTCCATAATCACATGGCCAAGCNCCCCGCCCACTCCCATTACGCACAGGATTGGCCCCGCCATTTTCAGGGTGGTCTCGGTAACCGGGTTAAATTCCTTCATTTTTCCGGTCCTTATCAGCAGCGCCACCGCAAAAAGGAGGCCCACGGCCATCGACACGACGGGCCCGCCCAGAAAAACGAGCAGGTCCCCGCCAAAACCGGCCTCGCCGGCGATCGCCCCCAGGGATTTAAGCAGAAGCGGTGCCAAAAGCGGCGAAAGAGACAACAAACCGTTGGGCAGTTTTTTGCGCCTTTTGACCATACGCTCGTAGGATCTGGCCCTTGCGTCCCTGGCGGCCCTAAGGTCTTCCCTGGTTCTCTTTTTGTTCCCTATATAAATCGCGTAAAAGTACGCGCCGACAAGCGCCGGGATGGAAACGACAATCGCCACAACCAGGACAAGAAGCAGGTTCCCGCCCAAGCCCAGAATGGCGGAGGCCGCAAGTGGCCCCGGGGAAAACGGGACAAGCGCGTGGGAGATATACAGGCCGCTGCCCAGCCCCATGGCCGTGGCAACGCTACCCGTGCCGGAATACTTGACGGAGGATTTTCTGATGGGATTAAGAACGACATAACCGGCCTCGCCATGGACGGACGTGGACACAACCCATCCCATAAGCATAAAAGCCAGGGTCGGGCTTCTCTTGCCGACAAGCTTGACCATCATGTCGGCTATTTTCATCGCCCCGCCGGTGACCTCAAGTATGCCGCCGATCAGTATGCCGAAAATGACCACGATTCCAATGCCCGAGAATATGCCCGAGAAGCCCACGCCTATGACGGCGGGAAGCCTGGCCAGGGGTATGCCCGAAAGTATCCCAAAAACCAGCGATATTCCCAGGATGGTCACAAACGGATGGATCCGAAGCTTGGAAAGCGCGACGAACAGCCCGGCGACGGACAAAAAGAAGACCAGGATAATCGGAATGCCAGCCATAATGGGCATTGTGCGACAAAAACCCAGGTTTTGTCAAACACCCCTAGTAAACGTACGGGATGATGCGGTATTTCACCTTTTGCTTGTACCTGTCCCATAAGTCGCCGTATTTCGCCCCGCATACCTTGTCGTCATCCGCCTGGCGGGCGAACAGAAGGGCGACGTAGTACAGCGGGTAAAGCCATACCCATGGAACGCCGGGATACCCGGCGGCTAGGGCAATCCCGCAGGCCATGAGTATCTCGCCAAGGTAGTTGATGTGCCGGCTTTTCCCCCAGAAACCGCTTACAAGCAGGGAATGCCTTTCGTCGCTTAACACCCTGGGGCGGATGCCAAGGAATTTTTTCGCGGGCGAAACCTTAAAATAGTACTTTTGCAGGTTGGCCCCCCTGGCGAGAACCCAGCCGGATACAAAAACAAGAATGAAAAGGGCGTTCAGCCACCAGGGACGCCCGGGGTCGGGCAGGCCGGCGGTTGCCCGGAGGGCAATCGAGTAAAAAAAAGGGTAAAAGGCCAGGCACCCAAAACCCAGCTTGAACCCCACGCGCTCGGCGATAAAGTCATAGGTGTACAGGTGGACCCGCTCGAAACTAAGATAGTCCCATACAAAGAAAGTCAGCATGACGGCGCCCATAAGAAGACCGGGATTGAAGGGGTCAACGTTCTGCCAGTGGTAAACAGCCAGGGAAAGGACGTTCAACTGCAGCATGACCGCCCCGGCCAGGTAAAGCCACATCTTGGCGTCAATAAGAAGGTTACCTTTCCTGCACTGCGGATCCTTCAGCCTGCCGAACCATAAATCCGCAAGGGGGTTCCTTCTGTTGGCCGGATGGGGAAGGACAATGGCAAGCGTAAACAAAAGACCCAGGGCGGCGGCCCCGGCAAGGCTGTACCAGCGAACCCGGTAAAACCAGTCGTAGGGAACCAGTTGGACGTAACCAAACACAAGCCACAGGAATATGCTCCCGGGCAGGACAAGATGGCCGTTCAGCTTGTACTCCAGGGGTTTGCCCGTGCGCTCGTGTCGGACATAGCCCTTTAGCCTGATTGCGGGCAGGCCAACGTGCAGCAGGGTAACGGCCGCGTAAACAATCCATGGGGTAAAAAACCCCAGCACCTGTGTGCCCACTATAAACCTCCGGTCGAGGATGCTTTTGTCCAAACCCATTCTGCCGAAAAAGGGTTATTTTTTCAATCTTTCGATCTTTCACTTGACAGGGTTTCCCAGCAGTGGTATAGTGACAACGTTGGGCAGATTGCGACCTTGCGGTTCGACAGTCTTGCGATTAACCATAAACATGGAATTTGTTAAGGGGAAGATATGGGAAAGGCTGTTATTCTGGCGATTGATGACAATTTGGTGCAACTGGAGTTTTTTCAGAAAATTCTGGTTCCAACCTACGACCTTAGACCCGTCAAGTCCGCTTCCAGTGCCTTGCACTTCCTAAACATGGAGCAGGCGGACGTAATTCTTTTGGATATCGAGATGCCGAACATAACCGGCTTTGATTTTCTTTTCGACATAAAGAAGATCCCCAGTTATATGGACGTGCCGATTATCATAGTCAGCGGCAACAGCGGGCAGGAGTTCTTTAACAAGGCCAGGAGTTCCCACGCTTTTGACGTTCTGACAAAGCCTGTAACACAGGACACGCTAATTAGGGTCATAGAAAAAGCTCTCGCCTCGGTGGCGTAATGCCAGGATTTGTGATCCGCAGTAACAGCCATGATTATTTTTGCCCCGTTTTTTCGGGGCTTAATTCACTTGTATTGTTAGCAAGGGGGTAATGATGAACCACGGTAGTGACAGACTCCATAAGGTAATAGGGGTAGAAGCGGAAAAATGCTACAACTGCTACGCCTGCCTAAACGAGTGCCCTGTCAAGTTCTGTATGGACGGATCCGGGGAAAAACTGATGATCAACGACGACATGTGCATAGGCTGCGGACACTGCGTCGTTATATGTCCGCACGAGGCCAGGTACATAGTTGACAACCTGGCCACTCTTAGAAGCGACCTGGCGCGAGGGGACAAGGTAGTCGCCATAGTCGCCCCGGCCGTGGTTTCGGTCTTTCCGGACACCTACCTTAAGCTTAACGGCTTCCTTAAGTCGCAGGGGATCGAGGCGGTATTTGACGTTAGCTTTGGCGGGGAACTTACGGTCATGTCCTACGTTAATTACATCAAGGCCAAAAAGCCAAAGCTGGTAATTGCCCAGCCGTGCCCCGCGATCGTCAGTTTCGTAGAGCTATACCACCCTGAGCTGATACCGTACCTTGCCCCGGTGGACAGCCCCATGCTGCACACCATAAAGATGATCAAGGAGTATTACCCGCAGTACCGGGACCACAAGGTCGCGGTTATTTCCCCTTGTATCGCCAAGGACAGGGAATTCGCCGAGACCGGGCTTGGGGACTACAACATTACCATGCTCCACATGAAAGAGGTATTTAAGAACGAGGGGATTGATATCGGTAGCTTTCCCATCACGCAGTACGACGGCCCGGCCGCCGAACGGGGTGTAATGTTCCCCATCCCGGGTGGGCTAATGGATGTCGCCGAACGCTTTATACCTGGCATCCGGCGGGACACCCGCAAAATCGAGAGCCTTCACCTTGTGTACACGTACCTGAGCGAGCTTGCAAAGGACATAAACAACCCGGATCTTGATCTGCCCCTTCTTGTTGACTGCCTGAACTGCGAGGACGGTTGTACCAGCGGGCCGGGCACGGGGTGCAGCCACTACACCATGGACCAGCTTGAAAGCCCGATTCGCAAGCGCAGCAAGGCGCTTGAAAAGGAGCTAAACCCCAAGGGCCAGGAAAGGCTGTACAAGAAATACCACGAGATGATAAGCCAGTACTGGCGACCCGGCCTGTACAACCGGAACTACCACGATCGTTCCAACAACGTCAACATAAAAACCCCCTCCGAATCGGAACTGTGGAGTATTTACCGCAGCATGAAGAAGGAAAGCAAGAGGGACGTTCTGGACTGCAGGGCCTGCGGTTATCGTACCTGCGAGGAAATGGCGACGGCGATTCACAACAAGCTCAACAAACAGGGCAATTGTATCCAGTACAGTGCGGCCTTGCTTGCCGACGAGAAGAAAACCACGGTCTACATAAACCAGCAGCTTAAGATACACATCGGCCGCGCCCTTGAGTTGATCGAGGGCATTACCGGCCTTGTGGAAAAACTAAGCCTCAGTATCAACACGCAGGCGCAGTCGGTGGACGAATCCTCGGAAGTTACCGGGCTTATGGTGGACTCTATTAACAAAACCGCCGACCTTTCGCGGCAGGAACGGGAGACGGTAATGGGGCTGATGGAAAATGTTTCCAAGGGCCAGGACTCGATGAAAGAGACGATTATGTCGGTAAGGAACATCTCCGAGTCGGTCGACGGCATTGCGTCCACGATCAAGATTATCAGCGTCATCGCGTCCAACACCAACCTGCTTGCCATGAACGCCGCCATCGAGGCCGCCCACGCCGGGGAAGCCGGCCGGGGGTTTGCGGTCGTGGCCGACGAGATTCGCCGGCTCTCGGAATCCACCAGGGAAAATTCCCAGGGTATATCCCAGACGCTTTCGAACATCATTGCGGGCATCAACTCCACTTCCAAGCGCACCGGGGACACCGGCAGCCTTATAAACCAGATGTCCGGGGAAGTCAACGGTTTCGCCGGCACCATGACGCAGCTTATCGACACCCTGAACGAGCTGTCCACAAAGAGTTCCAGGATTACCAGCTCGCTTAACAACCTTAGGGACCACAGCGCCACCGTAAAAACGGACTATACCGAGATGCTGTCCCTAATCGACAAGCTTAGGTACGACATCAACTTCCTGGCGGCCATGTCCGCGGACATTGTCAAGGCCATCGAGGAAGGCGACCAGGAGATAATCACCAGGCTGGTCGCCCTGGAGACCGAGGTCGAAGCCAAGGCTGGTACCCACGCCAGGTAGATTTGGGTTTTTTGGGGAAAGAGAAGGACTCCCGCAAGACCGACAGGGTTTTGCGGGAGTTTTTTTATCTGGCGCCGCCGAGTTCGGCGACGGCCTTGACCAGATCCTGATCCTTGCCTATTTCGGCCATGGAAGCGGGGAAACGATAGGTCCAGTTGAATTCGTTGTAGGTTCCAGGCACGTTGACCCGCTCGGACGCGGGATCTTCCGAGTACCATTTGTTGGACAGATGCAACAGATCCTGGATTTGGAAGACGCGGATGCGCGATTTTGCGGAGGCCGTCTTCGACAGAATCGCCTTTGCCGTTCCGGGGTTGTACACCCTGGGCAGGGAAGGCAGGCCGATAAACCCCGAGAACTGTTCCTGGTCGGCCTCGCGCTCCCACCATTCCCGGACTGTCGAACTGTCGTGTACCGCCGGGGTGCAAACCGAAAGCTCCGGATAGTCCTTGAAGGGTATGTAGGGGTAGCCGTCCGAGCCCCAGTCGCGGTGCCAGCGGATCACGCGCAGGCCAAGGATCTCAAGCTTTTTCAGCACCTTGAAAACGCAGGGCGGAACCGCGCCCAGATCCTCCGCGCAGGGGAGCATGTTCGACGATTCCTTCAGCACCGAAAGGAGCTTGAGACCCAGGGACTCCCAGACCTTCGCCGATTTTGCAGTGTGGCTTTCCAGCAGTTGTTCCAGTTTCTGCTTTTCCTCCGTGGAAAGTGAACGGTATGCCCTGGAGTCGCGGTACTGCCACGCGGGGGAGAACTTCCCGTTTTCGTACTCGATGAAAGTCCTGTTTTGCCAGGCCTTCAGCAGATAGGGCACGGCGGCCGGATGCAAGCCCATGGAGCAAATATCCTTCTCGCCCTCTATCCTGCTCTTGAAAACCCAGAGCTCCTCGTTGCCCACACGGTCAAGCACTTCGGAAAAGACCTTTTCCGTCGCCACCCCGACCTCGCTTTCGTCCTGGACGCAGACACGGATTGCGTCGTACAGCTCGCCGGTGGGAATGTGGGGCTGTGAAAGCCAGCGCAGGCGACCCTTGTCGAAACCCAGCTTCGTAAGCTCGGAAACGGTAACGGGCGTGTAGGGTATGTAGCGCCCTAGGGCGGACGAGTAATCGTTGCGGGACGACGACCAGATTCGGAAAAAGCCCAGGACGTGATCTATGCGGTACGCCTGGTAATACTTGCCCGCGACGGCAAGCCTTTGCTTCCACCATGCGTAGCCGTCCTTTTCCTGGGCTTCCCAGTTGTACAACGGAAACCCCCAGTTCTGCCCGTCGGGGCTGTACATGTCCGGGGGCGCGCCGGCGGAAAGCTCCTGCACAAAGATTTCCCCGTGCGCCCACACGTCGCAACTGTCGTCGTTCATCAGGATGGGCAGGTCGCCCTTCAGCACGATGCCCGCGTCGGCCACGGCCTTCGCCGCCTGGGCGAACTGCCGATCCAGGGCCTCCTGCAGCCAGGCCCAGAACAGGTGCTCGCCCCGCAGCTTCGGGTTGTCCCAGATCGCGGAAATTTCCTTTTGGGTAATCTCACGATGGTCGAGCCATTCCTTCCAGCTTCTTTCGCCGTTGGTCTCTTTTATTCTGCGATAAACCGCGTATTGTTTTACCCAGGGGTTTTGCTCGATCCACTTGCCAAGGCTTTCGCCCGCGACCGCCCTTTTTTCTATCTCGGGCGCGTTGGCGGCGTAAATTTCCCGCAAAAGGTTCATCTTGGCGTGCAGGACTTTAAGGTAGGGAAAGCGCGTTTCCTTCCCGTACTCGGTGTTTATGACCTCGGCCTTGTCCCTGAAGGCTTCCGCCTCCGGCAGATCGCCAATCCGCAGGTACAGGGGATGAAGGGCGACCGATGTAAGGCTGAAATACGGCGAGCTTTCGTAGCCGGTGTCGTTGACAGGCAGAAGCTGGATGAGCCCGATGTTCATTTTCTTGCACAGAAGGGCGAATTCGCCAAGGTCGGGGAACTCCCCCACGGCTCCGGGCTTGCTGCCCCGCAACGCCCCCACGGGTATAACCACTCCAAGTAACCGCTCCCCAACCATTGTGCCCTCCTAGTTTGCTTCGAAACTACGTATAATATAACACAGATTCGGCGATTTGCAATTGCTGTTTGGCCGAGACGCCCCTTGCGAGCCTTGCCCCTGTATCGCCTGGCGGCGTTGATTTGCCAGACAAGGCATGGTATATTATGATCAGTCTGTGAAACCTCCGCGAAATGGATCCTGGGCGATTTGGATTATGATCGAAATGTGGTAATATGCAATACGAAAGGAGCTTGTTTTCATAATGGTAGATATGGACGTAATTCTCACGATAATAGCGCTCATTGTGCTGCTGGTGATGGGTACCTATTTCAGCGCCAC
>WQRP01000072.1 GCA_009786675.1 Treponema sp.
GGAACAGATGATCATCGAACACTATTCGAAGTAAGGAGTCTTCATGGCCCGTAAGAACCTTATTCAAGGATTCAAGCGTCCCAAGGGTATTACGTTTGAACCTGGGGAGCTTAGTCTTAGTCATGGCAAGTTTATCGCTAGTCCTTTTGAGCCAGGGTTTGGTACGACTATCGGTAATACGTTGCGTAGAGTGTTGCTTTCCTCTATTCAGGGATATGCAATTACTGCCGTCAAGATTACTTCTTACGACTCCGAGGGTACGGCTCGAGGCATTTCCAGTGAATTTGAGGTGATCCCGAACATCAAGGAGGACACTCTGGAAGTGATCAACAACCTTAAGCAGATGCGGGTTAAACTTCTGGATGATGTCGAGCAGGAAACGTTGCTGTTTTCGTGGGCTGGTAAAAGCGAAGTAAAGAGCGATGATTTTAACCGGGTGGGACAACTGGAGGTACTCAGCAAGGGTTTGCACATTATGACCCTTGAGGGGGATGCCAAGATTGATATCGAGGTGCAGGTTGATCTTGGCAGGGGTTACATGCCTTCCGAGGTAAACGAGCGTTACGTGGAGGTTATAGGAACCATTCCGCTGGACGCGATTTATTCCCCGGTCAAGAAAGTGAAGTTCGCCGTGGAACCAACCCGTGTGGGACAACGCAGTGACTATGACAAGCTGGTAATGGAAATTTGGACCGATGGTACTGTCAGGCCCGATGACGCCCTTTCCGAAGCCGCAAAAATCATCAAGGAATACCTTACGGTATTTATCAATTTTGATGAAAATTACCTGGGTTTTGATGATGACAACGGCGAGGACAACGAGAGAATTAGGGCAATCTTGGATACTCCGGTTGAGGAACTTGAGCTTTCGGTGCGATCATCGAACTGCCTTAAGAACGCCGACATAAAGACTATCGGGGAGCTGACCTGTAAAACCGAGGATGACATTGCCAAGACCAGGAACTTTGGCAAGAAGTCCCTTCAGGAGATTAAGGAAAAGTTGAGGGAATGGAACCTAAGTCTGGGGATTACAGATTTGAAGGTCTTGAAGAACGCCATTCATAAAATGCCCCAGAAGGAAGAGGTAAAGGAAGAGGCAGATGAAGCATAGAAGAGGATTTAATCCCCTGCAGAGGATGGCGGCGCATCGCAAGGCGTTGCACCGCAGCATGGTAACAAGCCTGTTCCGTTATGAACGGATCAAGACCACTAAGGCGAAGGCTTTGGAAATTCGTCGTACCGCGGAGAAACTGATAACCCGCGCCAAGATTGATTCGGTTCACAATAGGCGTATCGCGTCTGGCCGTCTTTACGACGAGGGCATTGTGGCAAAGCTTTTTACCGATATTGCGCCAAGAATGAAGGAACGCAATGGGGGCTATACCCGAATCCTTAAGCTGGGGGAAAGGCTTGGGGACGCGGCGCAGATGGTGATTCTGGAACTGGTTGACTACAAGCTGGATACCGAGGGCACGGAAAAAAAGGCCCAGAAAAAGGAAGCCAAGGCTAAGGCCGAAGAAAAAGCAAAGGCCGAAAAAGCCTAGTAAAGGGAGCAACCGATGGGGAAATCACATAGAGGCAAAGGGATCCTGGACTTGTTTGCTGGGGGCAGGGGGAAATGCCCTGTTTGCGGCGCGAGTGGCATAAAACTTCTATATGAACAGGAAGCGGGGGAACAGAAAGTAAAGGTCTGCAAGCCCTGCAAGGCCGCGATCAAGCACGGCAAAAAAACTGTTCCTGTGGTTGCCGTCGCCGCAGCGGAATAAGGGATCTGCCGAATATATATCGTGTCTTGATATGCGCCATTGACGTGCCCGCTATTGTGGGTATGGGATTGCTTGTAAAGAGGACCCCAAGGCGAAAGTCTGTGGGGTCTTTTTGTTTTGGGATGGTAGGGATAAGCATGGAAGGAAACGGGCTTGCCTGGAAAGAAGAAGGCAAAAATAAAATCTTTGAGTGTCGGATATTTTCGATTCGTGAAAGTTACTGTAGATCCCCCGAAAATGAATTGCGAACCTACACTGTCATCGATGCCGTCGACTGGGTCATTGTCATACCTGTGCTGGAAACGCCGCAAGGGAAAAAGTTTGTCATGGTGCGACAATGGCGGCATGGCTCGCAGAGTTTGAGCCTTGAGTTTCCGGGCGGGGTTTCCGAGCCTGGCGAGGAACCCATCGATGCGGCGGCAAGGGAAATGCTGGAGGAAACCGGGTATAAACCTGGGCGGATGCGAAAGATAGGGGAATTTAGTTCTAACCCGGCGATAATGTCAAACAGGACGCATTTTTTTCTTGCCGAGGATCTTGTCGATACGGGCGAACGAAAGCTTGATTCGGACGAATATGTTGAAACGGAATTGGTAAACATCGACGCCGTTGTACGGGGGATGGGGCAGCCTCCGTACATTCACGCGCTTATGGGTAGTGCCATGGCTTTGTACCTAAAAGCTGACGGCAAATTCGACTGAAGAAGGGAGCCTAGGTTTTCTACCTGCTTTGCCAGGCACCTTCCCGGATTTCGCCGTCTATGCTGGGAATTTCCAAGACCATGCCGGGCAGAATCAAGTCAGGGTTATTGGGATTGGGCATTCTGTGCCTGTTGGCATTGAACAGCACGATCCATTTCAGGGGATCCCCGAAAACATCGGGATGGGCGGCTATATTCCACAGGCAGTCCCTATAAACAGCCCAGGATCTTACCGTGAAAGTGGCGGGTAGGGTAGCAGCCCTTTCCGCAACGGCCTCGGCGCCCACATGCCCGGCGATATATTCGTCGGAAAGCTGGGCATACCGGCTTGCTTCCTGGGCATAAGCGGTGGCGGCTTCGTAATCGCCCAGCTCGTAGGCTTCCTCGGCAAGCCTGACAAGCCTCTGGCTTTCCTGGAAATACCGGTTGTCCAGGGGATCGGCAGGCGGTTCCTCGGCGATATACTCCGGCTCCGGTACTTCCTCCGCAATCACTGGTTCCTCGACGATATACTCCGGCTCCGGTATGTCCGCCGCAATCACCGGTTCCTCGTCGATATACTCCGGTTCCGGTACTTCCGCCGCAATCACTGGTTCCTCGACGATATACACCGGCTCCGGTACTTCCTCCGCAATTATGGGCTCCTCGACGATATACTCCGGTTCCAGAACTTCCGCCGCAATCACTGGTTCCTCGACGATATACTCCAGCTCCGGTGCCTCCGCCGCAAGCGCGGGTTCCTCGGCAGGGTAATCCGCCTCCGTTACGGGCTCGGGTTCTGCAGGGTACTCCTCGGCTTTCGCCTCGTCTTCGTCCAGAAGCTCCCATTCCGCCCTCATGATCAGTTCCAGTTCCGTCGAGGCATCCATCGCCCCGGTCAACTCCTCGTCGGTGGCATACCCCAGATCCAGAATGATCACGTTATCCTGGGCAAACACCGGTTGAATTACCAGCAACATCGCCACGAGCAAAACCGTGGATATTTTTCCTATCATTTCCTACTCCTCACTAATTTGTCCCGCCCCCCGGGCGGCCCTAATCCGTTCCTCAATCCGCCTGTTCGCTTCCATTATAGCCTCCGCCGCCAGACGCCTTCTTTCCAGCGTGGACACCCTGGCGTAAGCGTACAAGACAGCCGCCTCGGCAAACAGCTCCGCCGCTTCCCTGTAATATTCCATTCGAATGGAATCGGTAGCCGTTTCGTAAAACAAGTCGGCCTCCTCGAAAACCACCCTGGCGGCAACATTGGCCCTGGCCTCCACCGCCGCGTAGCGCTCCGCTCTGGCCATCGAGAAGCTCCGCTCGGCAACGGCCGCCCAGCCGGCGGTCAGAACCAGGAAGTATCGAGCCTGGGCCTCTATAGCGTTCTCCATCGCGGCCGGAAATTCCCCCGCAAGGTAGGCCTGCACCGCGTCGCCGATTACCGCCTCCGCGCGCTCGTAGTTGTCCCTGGCGTAGTCGATGAACCCCCTTCGGATAATTTCCCGCCGCGTTTGCCAGGCGCCGAACGTGGTTTCCAGGATCTGGAACATGGCATAGGCTTCGGCCGCGGAATCCCTGGCGGAATAATAGTCCCCGGCCTCGTACAGATCCAGGGCCGCCAGCGCCGCCCGGTCCGCAAGACCCATCAGTTCCGGAAAAGACGCCCTTGCCCCGGCCGCGACCAGCCCGTCCCTGACCATCATGATCTCGTCTTCCCTGGCCTGGGCGTACAGCGGAATCGTCAGCCTAAGAATCGAGGCAAAGGAGTTCGCCGCCATATCGAACGCCGCCGCGGCGTCGCCGGCACCCCCGGCGTTTATGCGCCCAGCCTCGGCGTACAGAGCCTCGGCGACTATCCACTCGCCGGGGAAGTAGGCTTCGGCCATGAAATCGCCGGCCTTTCCGCGCAGTTCCCCCGCCCTGGCAATGGCGGCCTGCAATTCCCCCCCCGGCGACTGCGGCGCCGCCGACGCAAGGCACGGCAAGGCAAGCGCGAGGGCAACGAAAGACGCTAAAAACAGGACTTTGCTCATTGGCCGTTCTCCTTTCTGTGATTATGGAATAATACACCGTTTTCCGTTTTCCTGCAAGGTTTCGGATGCAAAAGACCGCCCTGCCATATAGAGATCCCGCACAAGAAGGGCTTATGCAAGAGGGCGGGTTATGGTAAAATCCTGGCTTAAATGAAAAAAACTCTTTTGGTGATGTCGGATATTCACGGTTCCGTCGCGAACCTAAGGGCGGCGCTGACCTGGGCGGGGAGTTTCGCTCCCGACGCCGCCGTTTTTCTGGGCGACGGCATTTCCGAACTGGAAAGAACAAGGGCGACGATGGGGTTCCCCTATCCCTGGCACATGGTGCGGGGAAACAATGACTTCGACCCCCTGCAGCCGGAGGCCGCCGTTTTCGAATTTGGGGGCCACCGCTTTTTTATCTGCCACGGCCACCACTACAGCATATACAGCGGAAAGGACGTGCTTGTCGCCGCCGCCCGCAACAACCAGGCCGGCGCCGCGCTCTTTGGCCACACCCACATCCCCTTTGTTGACGACGCGGACGGGGTTTTGCTGGTCAACCCCGGCAGCATAGGGAACCCGCGAAGCAGGGTCGGCCCGTCGTTCGCCGTCATCGAGTGCAGGCCCGGGTCGCCGCCAAAGCCGGAGTTTTGGGGGATCGGCTTCGACGGCAGGGTTTCGGCCATATTCGTGGGGAATTCGCTTTAGGCGTCCTACCTTAGGTACTGCCGGAAAACCCCTTCCAGGGCCTGGGTGACCTTTTGGGTAACGTCCTCGGAAAGGCGGCTTACCAGTTCCCTGTTGTCGTCCGGCACGATATCCGTCTTGAAAAGCTCGTAAACGTTCACGCCAAGCCCCTCCGCGATCTGCGACAGGATGGCCGGCTTGGGGAACTTAAGCCCCCTTTCTATGTTGCTCAGGTAGATAATGGAAATATCCGCTTTTTCCGCCAGATCGGCCTGGGAATACTGCCTGCGAAGTCTTAAAAACTTGATGTTTTTGCCCAGCTCCGTCTTTACTTCCTGTCCGCCCATTTCTGTTGTCCTTTTCGGCCTATCCTATTGAACTACACGGCTTACCCGTTGACAAAAATCATTTCGGACTATACTATATAGGACAATATGGGCAATTGTTGGTTTTATGATTTCCACGGCCAAGCTAGGGAACCAGCACGGAAAATGAAGGATGTTCATTGTGGTTAGGAATGAAGGACTTTCATTTTCATAAATCTGTGTTATGTTTTCAAATGTAAGTTTGCAAAAGGGGTTTTGTGATGAAAAATTCGGCTGTTTCGTTTCTGGCAGTGGCGGTACTGGCCGCCTTTCTAGTGTCCTGCGTCTCTATGGAGTATAGGCGGATGACCTTGCAGGAAAGGGTGGAAGCAAACGTAGTGGGCTCCGTTTCGGCGGAGTTCACTTCTTTTCAGGTGCTGCATATCCATAACAGAAGGCAGTTGACGAGAAGGGCGCATCGCGAATTGATGAGGATAGCAGAGCAGCAACATATCGGTATTATCGAGATAAGAAATATTAGGATTGAAGGCAATGCTGCTCGCGGGGGGTGGTTGCTATATGGTATTCCCATTCTTGGATCAATAGCGGCCATGCCCGTTTTAGGTATTATCACTGGAGATTGGAGGTTTGCACGGGGTGTTGGTTTAACGGGATTAGTGTATGTTTCAGGGGCTGCAGTACTATCTGGCAACTTCCAAAGAATAACCGTTACCGGCGATGTGATCGTGCACGGGGCAAGGCCGGGTCTTCCGGCTGTAACCGTACCGGGTCTTCCCGGGGCGACCGGGCTGGCGCACAGGGTCGACGTCGCCCTGAACAACGCCGCCGGCACCCTGGTTAATACCATATCCCAGGGTGCCACCGTCGCCATCCTTAACGTGCAGTCTAACGACCCCTCGACCGCCGAGTTCATAATGGTCGGGCTGGAATACAGGCTGTTCATATCAAGAAGGTTCGTAATCGTCGACCGCGCCAGGCTGGACCAGATCCGCCACGAACAGCACCTGCACATATCCGGCGAGGTGGACGACGCCTCGGCTGTATCCATCGGGCAGATCCTTGGCGCGTCCATAGTCATAACCGGCAGCGTCGGCGACGACGCCATGGGCGGCTGGCTGGTGCTAAGGGCGCTGGACGTGCAAACCGGGCAGGTAATGGCCATGGCAATGCAACGGTTCTAAGACCCCAGATCGCCCCTAAACCTGCCCCGCCGAATATTGGGCGTTAACGTGTCCCATTCCCAGGGCCTCCGCCCCGACATCAGGAAATTCAAGCACCTTATCCGTTCCGGGCTTTTCCACAAGGCACCGCCTATCAAAGTCCCTCATCTCGGCTCCGGAAATTAGGCCTATATCAAACAATTCCCTCATCGACTCGTGAATTCCCATACAAATGTCGCAATGATATTCCTTTCCCATGCCGCCCCCTATATCTCAATAAAGCTGCCCGTTTTCACGGCCAGGTCAATTGCTTCATCGGAAAACCCTAGGTATTTCCTCGCCATATGTTTGAAGTTCTTCTTTTCTTTCTGGCCGATGTTGTCCTTATTCGACTTTGTAAAGCCTTCGACATAAAACGTCCGCAGTCCCCGCTTGAAAATCACGACTACCCGATAGCCGCCGGATTTCCCCTCGCCGTCGCGAGCCATCCGCATTTTATAGACGTCGCCGCCAAGGTCGGCATCGAACCGTCCCGATTCAAGCCAGCCCACGGTTTCCCGCAGTTCATCGTCCGAAATGCCTTCCTTGTCGGCAAATCGGGTGAACCGCGTGTTTTTGAAGATTCTCACTGCTGTACATCCTGCATGTAAGAATAGCGTGAAAACCTGGCGGCGTCAAGGTTTCGGTTTTTGCGTGTCGCGCCTAATTGCTGGTCAGGTTTTGATTCGGATCCCCGGTTAGGCGGGCATCCGAATCCTGCCGGCCCTGCGAAACTTTGCAAGCTCTTCCTTTTCTCTCTGCCGTATCTCGTTAATTTTTATCAGGGATTTCTCCAGCTCTTCCTGGGAATTGCCCCAGGTGGAATAGTTGGGGTAATCGTTCAGAAAGCCAACGAAAAGATCCCCGTTTTGCCAATAGGTGTACTGCAATATTTTTAGCCTGTTCATCCGTCAAAAATAGTAAAGGTACGGGCGAAAATCAAGGAAAACTTTTAAGCCCGGCGTTCCTCCCACACCCGCCCCAGGCGCATTGCCCCGTAAATCACGATCCCCAGCCCCGCGATTGCCGCGTACAGGATAAACAGCAGGCGGAAACCTTCCGCACCGGCCACGGCCTCCAGGATGCCGCCCCCGATCATGGTTCCGATTAGCGACGGCAGCCCCGTGCCCAGGGCGATAAACAGCGACATGCCCGTTCCACGGGTCTTGGGCGGGAAGATGCT
>WQRP01000073.1 GCA_009786675.1 Treponema sp.
GCCGTGGCAAGCCCGTCCCAGCCAAGCCCCGCCGAGAATTCCCTTATCGTTCTGTGGAAGGTGCCGAAGATCATCATGCCGCCGGCCAGGCCGTACATCGCGCCGCTTAAGAACATTGCCAATACTGTGTTTCGCTTGGTGTTGATTCCGCCGTAGCGGGCAAACATTTCGTTGGCCCCCGCCATTCTGAATTCGTAGCCGAGCTTGGTGTTTTTAAGAAAGGCATGCACGGCGACAACCGCGAAAAGGGCGACCGGCAAAGCCGTGCTTAGGTTCGACGGTCGTAGAATCAGCGAGAGCCTGAAAGCTTCCGGGATTCTTCCGGTTGCTTGTAGATTCGTTTCGGGATCAAGGAAGGGGCCGTTGACAAGATAATTGACAATAAGTATGAGCGCGTGGGACAAAAGAAACGACGTGATAAGCTCGTTCGCGTCCCACCGCGCCTTGCAAAAACCGGAAACGGCAGCCACCGCGCCCGCGAAAAGCGTCCCGGCAAGTATTGCGACAAACCCGCCGAAATAACCCAGGGGCGCAAGCGCGATTGCTGTAACCGTTGCGACGAAAGCCCCGGAGTATATCTGCCCCTCGCCGCCAAGGTTCAGGTTGCCGGTCTGCATGGCGATGCTTACCCCCAACCCCCCAAGGATCAGCGGAACCATGCTGTTAAGCATGTTGCCGAAGCTGAAAATGTTGCGGAACGGGCCGGCGAAGAAAAAGTAAAGCGTTCTGCCCGGGGTTTCGCTTAGGACGAATGCGAGTAGGACTAGCACCAGCAGGGCGATAAGGGCAATGACAACCATCCCGCCGGAGAAGACCCGGAGGGCACCGGTTAGGCGATTGGAGGACAGGGTGTCTGGTAGTAGCGTATTCACTATCTGTTCATATCCTTGGCAACAATTTCCTTTCGGAGGAGTCTTTCGGAAAGGCGGTGATTTCCAGACCCACTGTCAAGACAGCGGGATCTATTTTTTCGTCAAGCTTACTAAGCGGGCCTGTTATCTGCCATGGTTTTCTCTCTGCCGCCATTAAAAGCATATGAACTAGGGCTCGTCTTGTCAAGGCGTGGGCATGGTATCGCATGAAGCGATTGCCGGGCATGTCTTATGGTATAACGTGCGGCTTCGTGTTCTGTTCCTGGTCGTTTTGCACCCTTAACAGCTCTTTTGCCTGTATGATTAGGTAATCCTGAAACAGCCCGTTTAGCCCGACAAATATTTTGTATAGCTGGGCCAATTTGACATCCTCTGGAATTTCGCAAAACATTGGCTCGTTCAGGCCATCTCGCAGGTAAGACCGATTCACGTTAAACCGATAGCATATAAGTTCAATGGTGCGATCGCTTATGGGGTTTATGCCGCTTTCCATTCGGGCGTAAACGCTTTGGGCCGTATAGAGTTCCTTTGCGATGTCTCTTTGCGAAAGCTTTAGCGCCGCCCTAATCGCTTTCAAACGTTCATTTATGGGAATCGCCATTCAAACCCCTTCGCATATCCCAAGCTAACACAAAAACCGCCCGAAAACAAGATTTTCTGATTTTTGGTATTGACACATGCTTTCAGCATCATATACGATGTGGACAGTATATATATGATACTGGGCTTTATGGAATACGAAGATACCAAGTTTTCGGTGCTTACTGAAATATTTTCGCAATTCACGGAAGAAAACAGGGATAATCTGCTGAAAACCGCCGAGCAGCTTTTGAAGGTGCAACAAGAGGATGCGGAAAGGCTAGTCGATACTTCACTTTCAACAGAGAGAACGAAAGACGGGTTGGAATAGAAGGGCTGCTTTGGTTTCCATGGGGCGCTGTCCCTCTTGTAAAATGGGTTTCTTGACAAGGAGCGGTTTATGGCGTTAATCAAATGTGGTTATTGCGGAAAAGAAATTTCCGACAAGGCAAGAGTATGCCAAGGGTGTGGGTACCCAATTGATAGTTCTCCTGCCCAGACTCCGGCGGCCAAAGGGGAAGGAACAAGTTCCGTCTCTGGTGGGAATATTCTTGCAGAAATGGAGGCAGAGCGACGCACCGAGATTCGCCCTATCGACCTAAATGAAAAATTTGAATACACAGAAAAAAACGGCAATATAACCATCACAAAATATACTGGCGAGGCAAAAGACGTGGTTATTCCAGGCAGTATAAATAATTTTCCGGTTATCGCCATCGGAGAAAGGGCGTTTGCAAGTAGCCAACTAACAAGTGTTGTCATTCCCGACTCCGTAATTTCTATTGGCGAAAGCGCATTTAGAGATAACCAGCTAACCGGTGTCAACATTTCCAACTCTGTTGCTGTCATTGGGGGTTGGTCGTTTATGAATAACCAACTAATCGATATTGTCATCCCCGATTCTGTTGCCGTCATTGAAGACGGGACATTTGCCAACAACCGGCTAATCAGTGTTACCATTCCCGATGCTGTCACTCGTATTGGGAATGGGTCATTTTATGGCAACCAGCTAACATATGTTGCCATCCCTAGTTCTGTTATTTGTATTGGAGGCGATGCGTTTGACTCCAAAGTGAAAATAACCAGGCAATAACGTAAAGCGGCTCTATGCTTTAAGCCCCTGCATACAGTTGCCGATTTTTTCTTTTAGCGATGCCGATGGTGTGTCATTCAAAAACTCCGCCGCCNCCCCCCCCCGGTACATCACTATAACGCGGTTTGCAAGGGCAAGTATCTCGTCCAGGTTGGTCGAGATAAGAATGATTGCCGCGCCTTTTTCGCGCAGTCCCGAGATCTCGTCCCAGACAAAGGCGCTTGCGGCAATGTCCAAGCCCCAGGTTGGTTCGGAAAAAACAAAGTAGTCCCTAAACTGGTCGATTTCGCGGGCAAGGATAAGCTTTTGCAGATTTCCGCCGGAAAGCGACGCGGCATGGGTTGACTTTCCGGCACCCGCGATATTGTAACGACCGACAAGCCCTGCGGTAAACTTTTTGATAGCCTTACCTGCAAGAAATCCCATGCGGGTAAACTCCCGCCGACGGTCGATAAGCATGTTTTCGTCAACAGTGGCACTCAGCGCGCTTCCAACCCGCAGACGGTCGGCGGGCACGTAGGCAAGCCCCTGTTTGCGAAGGCGGCGAACGTTAAGCCTGGAAATGTCCTTTCCGTTATGCGTTACCGTGCCCGCCGATGGATGCAGGAACCCGCCAAGCACAGCCTCCAACACGCCCAGCCCGTTCCCGCCGACCCCGGCAAACCCGACTATCTCGCCGGGCCGCACAGCAAACGAAACCCCGTCCAAAAGCGGTTGTTTTTGCCCGCGTCGCAGAACCGTCACGTTGTCAAAGGCAATAACAGGTTCGCCCATGGCACGCGAATTGTTGTTAGCCGTTTTTGGAACCTTTGCCCCGGGCATATTCGCTTCGCCGCCAAGCATCATTCTGGAAATCTCGTATTCGTCGGTGCCTTTCGTGTCGCAAATGCCCACAAGCTCGCCCCGTCTAAGTACGGCGACCCTGTCGCTGATCCGTTTTATCTCCTTTAGCTTGTGGGTAATCAGGAACAGCGATTTGCCGTCCGCCGCCAGCGCCTTTAGCGTTTTGAAAAGCGCGTCCACTTCCTGCTCGGCAAGCACCGCGCTTGGTTCGTCCAAAATGATAATGTCTGCGTTCCGGTAAAGCAGGCGGCAGATCTCGACTTGCTGCATCTCGCCCACGGTAAGCGTCCGCACGGGGCTGTCTGGAGCGACAGAAAAATGGTGCGCCTCGATTATTTTGGCGGCCTGGGCCCTGGCTTTCGCGCCGTCGAAAAACACGCCCCATTTGCGCGGTTCCATGCCCATGACAATGTTTTCCGCGACGGTATATTCCGGGAAAAGCATGAAATGCTGGTGAACCATGCCCACCCGCGATTCGCCGCGCGGCGAACCCGTGGCGACGGCGTTACCGTTAATGAAAATTTCCCCGGCGCTCGGTGCTTCCAGCCCGCTTAGTATTTTCATCAGGGTCGTTTTTCCCGCGCCGTTTTCGCCGGCAATGCACAGGATTTCCCCCCTGCGAATGCCAAGGCTTATATCGTTGTTGGCCTTTTTCGTTCCGCCGGGGTATATCTTGCTGATGCCGCGAAGTTCAACGGCATAGTCATTCGGCATACTTGCCCGTTGCTTACAGCGGCGGAACGGTAAACTCGATACGGTCCGCGCGGAAGTCGTCCATAAAGGCCTCAAGCCTTTCCTGTATATCCATGGGAACGTGATCGCGGAACCCCGGATCGTCGAAGATAAAGTCGATGTAGCCTTCCCTTACCCCTATAGTCCTTGCCGTCCCGAACTGGATATTGCCTTCAAGAAAATTCGCGAGAATTTCCTTGGTCAGTTCCCTCTGCCTTATTAGGCCGCTGCCAACGACAAGCCCTGGAGCTTGGGCGTATTCGTTGTTGTTAAAAAACACCGCATAGGCGCCCCTGTCCCGAATCGCGTGAATCATCCCCTGCGTCGCGCCCCCGGCAATCGAAGTGAACACGTCGACACCGGCGTTGATCATCCCCTGCGCAAGCTCCGACGCCGCGCCCGCGTCAAACCAGTTGCCGATAACCCGAAAGTCCAGCTCTATCGCGGGATCCACTCGCCGTGCCCCCTCTATAAAGCCCGGAACCATATGCCTTGTAAGCAGGGGGAATTCCTGCGCGGCGATAAAGCCGATGCGCCTGGCGGAATTGGCGTGTGGCATGTCGCTGGTGGAAACGAGCCCGGCCAGATAGCCCAGGAACAGGGCCTGCTCGAACTGGTTGAACAGGTACGTCATTATCTGCGGGTTCCCGCCATAGTAGGCGTCGGTAATTACGAACTTCTGCGAGGGGAAAACCCTGCCCACGCTTGCGGCGATCTCCGGCAGCGCCGGGTTGGAACTCAGCACCAGATCGTATCCGCCTTCGGCGACCATGGCCATCAGTTGTTCCTCCCACATGGCCTGGTTGTGCCCCGCCTCGAAGACCCGTATTTCCAGGCCCTCGGTTTCGCGGGCGAATTCCAGCGCGCCCTCCACCATCATCTCGTAGGTCGGGCTTCCCGCCACCACGCCTGGAATAAACACCAGCACCGAAACCGCGCCGTCCGGATCCCTGCCCCTGCAGCCGGGCAACAGCAAAAGGATAAGCATACACGCCGCAAGGAAGGGCGCAATCATAACATTCGTTCTCATGACTATAATGATAGGGAAAAACATGGCGGGTTACAAGCTTTGCCCGCGGGCAGCCTTTTCTCCTTGGGCTGTGATATTATCGCCTGTAGTGTTGTGCGTTGGCGACAAATTCGTCATTTTTCACGCAATCTCGGATCGGGCTCTTGACATTTGCCAGCGAAAAAGGCATACTGGTTAAGTAAGCCCAGATGGTGGAATTGGTAGACACGCTAGTTTCAGGTACTAGTGCCTTAAGTGGTATGGAAGTTCAAGTCTTCTTCTGGGCAAAACCACCCCCCTCTCACAAGTCAATCCTAAAAACTGGTTTTCGGGCGTGTACCTCCTTGTACTGGGAGATACCGATGTTGAAACTCCGCTCGGCCTCCAGTGTCGAGGGCGGGCCGTGGCCAGGAAGCACCGTGTAGTCGCCGGGGAGTGAAAGCAGGCGGTTCCGCAGCCTGTTCATCTGCGTTGCCGCGCTGTATGCGCTGGCCGTCGGGCCGACCAGGCCGGCGGTAAGCGCGTCGCCGGTAAAGAGCAGCCTGTCAATCCTGTAAACCACCGAATCGGAGGAATGGCCCGGAATGGAAATTACCTCGACCTGGAAAGGGCCAATAGAGATCCTGTCCCCGTCCTTTACCTGCGTCGTTATGCAATCCTGGATGATACTGTTGATTGCGAAAACCTCCACCTGGTATATGCGCCTTAGGGTTCGCAAGCCGTGGATGTGCCTTTTGTGCTCGTGGGTAACCAGTACGGCGCGCAACTTGTAGTCGTTCGTTTCGATGCTTTCCAGTATCCCGTTTTCCATGCCGCCGGGATCGACGACAATCGCCTCGCCCCGGGATTCTTCGGTCCCGAGGACGTAGCAGTTGCTAAAGCCAGGGACGCAGTAGTGAAAAAACAGCTTCATGACGCTTCCATTTCGAAAATCGCGTCGGCGGTGTTGGTCGATTTGAAGGTGACCTTTTCCCGGCGGGCTCCGGCGAAATTCACCCGCATCACGTTGCAGTTGACGAAATTGGAATCCTCGATGTCGGCGCTTATGAAGCGGCTGTTGTACAGGTTCGAGTCGTCGAAAACGGTTTTGGAAATACCCGCCCCCAGAAAATTGACGTGCACCAGCTCGGTTCCCTCGAAACGGCAGCCGGCAATCTGCGTTCCCGCAAGCGACAGAAACTGCAAATCGGATTTCAGGAAACTGCATTCCACGAACTCGGCGAAATCGAAAAAGCACATTCGCATGAACGTTTCCGAGAACACGCATTTCGAGAAAAACGCCTTCTGGAAGTTGCAGCCGAAAAACCTGCGCCTGGAAAAATCCACGCCGGCAAACCTCATCTCCGTCACGCTCAGATCCCTGATCGTCTCGTTCCCCGCGATGTAATCGACAATCCGCTCGGTCTCCTGAAGGTGGTCCGCCTGGTGAAGAAAGCATATGTTGGAGCCGCTTATCGTGGGTCGCCCGCAGCCGGCCGCGCAGAGGGTAATCGTAAACATGGGTAAGTTTAACATGTTTCCGGCTTGCCAACCAGTCCCACCTGGGCTATTATTAAGCCATGTGCTGGTATTGCGGTTCGCCTGTCGCCGAGCAGGAGCCTTTTGGCCGTTCGCTTCCCTGTGCCGCCTGCGGGAAAGACCTGCGTTCCTGCCGGAACTGCCGGTTTTACCTGCCCGGCGCGCGGGCGGACTGCTCGGAGGCAAACGCGACCCCGTCGGCGGACAAGGAACGGGCCAACTTCTGCGACTGGTTTTCCCTGGATCCAAAGTACCGTGGCGAAACGGCGGGGCAAAAAAACGACATGGAAAAGGCAAGGGCGGCCAAAACCGCTTTCGATAACCTATTCGGCTAGCTTTCGATGGAAGATCTAAGGGAAGACAGGTGCGTACTTTTTCTTGACTCGGGTCTTGGCGGAATTCCCTACTTTCGCCATTTCAGGCAGAGAAACCCTGGCCTGGGCGTCGCCTACCTTGCCGATCGCCTAAACTTTCCTTACGGCAGGCGGGATCGCGGGGAGCTTGCCGCAATCCTGGCCGGGCTTGTCGAAAAGATTGTGCGGACGGTCAACCCTGGAATAATCGTATTGGCATGTAATTCCGCGTCGATAGCGGCGCTTCCAGGGTTAAGGGAAAGCTTTCCCGCCCTTGCCTTCGTGGGGACGGTGCCGGCGGTAAAACCCGCGGCGTTGGCCTCCAAAACCGGGAGGATCGGGGTGCTTGGGACGGAGCTTACCGTCAGGGAATCTTGCATAAGGGAGCTTGCCGCCATGCACGGCGGCTGCGAAATCCTGGGGATTGCCGCGCCGGAACTTGTCGATTTCGTCGAAAGCCGCCTGGATTCCGCCGACGCGGAGGAAAGAAGGCTGGCGGTAAGGCGCTACCTGGACAGGTTCCGCGAGAATGGGGTGGACGCCCTGGTTCTTGGATGCACGCACTTTCTGTTTTTGCTGGAGGACTTTAGAAGCGAGGCCTTTCCGGATATCGCGGTGTTTGAATCGACACAGGGGATTTCGCGGAGAATCGAATCCCTGCTTGCGGCGAACCGGCCTGGCGGGGGGGGGGGCGTGCCAAACCGTCTGCTCCTTACCGGGGGCAATCCCCCGGAGCCCTCGTGGGTGACG
>WQRP01000074.1 GCA_009786675.1 Treponema sp.
AAGCCGCCGTTGACGATGTCGGCCCTGAACCCCATCATTCCGTTGATGCTGACCTGGGCAAAGGCCGCCGTTGTTACCATGGCGAAGACCGCCAAGACCGCAAATAACTTCTTCATTTATGCCTCCTTCGAAAGCACGTGGTTCCGCGGGATTCTGCCCGCGACAGTAAAAATATTTCCAACCGCGCGACGCGCGGTTTAACCCGGGATCGGGCCCCCGCCCGCGCGGGAGGGGGGAAGGGATCGCCGCAACTCGCCAGGGCGCGCGGGGGGGGCGAGGCGCGGGGATCCGCGGGTGGAACCGGCGATAACGCCCGTTCTGTCTACCAGCTTTCCGGGGATTATTGTCGCCGAGGGCGATTTTTGGAGGATAACTGTATGGAATATCGCCAAAAGACACATTTTACTAGCTGTCAGACGTACAGACGCAAATCCTCCCACAGCTTGTCTAAAAACCTGTTTTCCGGTAAGACTAACAAATGCAAGGAGGCGCAATGCAAAGGCTTGTTTTTCCCGGGGATTTTGAGTGGGGCGTTGCCACCGCGAGTTACCAGGTTGAGGGCGCCGCCAACGAGGGCGGACGCGGCGAGTGTATCTGGGACACCTTCTCCCGAAAGCCCGGGGCGGTGTACGCCGGGGAAAGCGGCGCGGTCGCCTGCGATCAGTACCATCGCTACGCCGAGGACATTGCGCTCATAAAAGAGCTTGGTTTTAAAAGCTACCGGTTTTCCATTGCCTGGCCCCGGATCATCCCGAACGGAACCGGAAAGGTAAGCCCGGAGGGGGTTGCCTATTACCGCCGCCTCTGCAACGAGCTGCACAGGCAGGGTATTTCCACCTGCGCCACGATATACCACTGGGATCTGCCCCAACCGCTGGAGGACGCCGGCGGCTGGGCCGGCCGTTCCATCGTGGGCGCGTTCGAGGAATACGCGAAGGTCTGCTTTAGGGAGCTTGGCGACGTGGTGGATCGCTGGATTACGATTAACGAGCCGTTCTGTGTTTCCTACCTGGGCTATTACCACGGCAGGCACGCGCCTGGGCACACCGATTTACAGATGGCCCTGAACGCGGTGCACCACGTCAACATGGCTCACGGCGTTTCCGTAAGGGCGTACCGCGAAACTGGCCTTAGCGCGCCGATGGGCATAGTCTGGAACCCCATTACCCCGAGGCCGGCCACCACCCGGCCGGAGGACCAAAGGGCCGCCGCAATCGCCCGGGCTGTGGAGACCGAGGTTTTCATGTTTCCGTGCCTTGGCATGGGCTACCCGGATCTGGCCGTCAAAAGCCTTCCCTCTCCGTTTTCGCTGCCGGTCGAAAAGGGCGATCTGGAAACCATCGCCCAGCCCATCGACTTCATCGGCGTAAACTACTACAGCGAAAACCCGGTGGCGGCGGACGACAAGGCCCCGTTCGGATATTCCCAGAGACCCTTCTGGCAGGAAAAAACCGACATGGGCTGGCCCGTTACCCCGGGCGGCCTTGAACGCCAGCTTAAATGGATCGCCGAGGTCTCGACCGGCGCCTTCGGCAAGGCCGGCCTTCCTGTTTTCATAACCGAAAACGGGTGCGCCTGCAAGGACGAGGTTGGGGCGGACGGCAGGGTTCGCGACGCCGAGAGAATCGGGTACTTCAAACAGCATCTTGCGGTCTGCGCGGACCTTATAAAGTCCGGATTGGACCTTAGGGGCTATTACGCCTGGTCCATGCTCGACAATTTCGAGTGGGCCTTCGGCTACGCGAAGCGTTTCGGCATAATCCACGTCGATTACGCCACCCAAAAGCGGACGCCGAAGGACAGCGCGTACTTTCTGAGGGACACGATCGCCGGTTTCGGGGAGTGGTAACGGGCTTTTCCCAATTAACCCAACTTTTCCTTTTCAAAACGGCCAAAATGGTGTATACTGAACTCTATGGACGACAGAAAACGGCAGATTAATGAGGCGGAACAGCGAAAGAAGGATCAGTCCGCCCTTCTTGACGCGTTGCTGGCGCATATCGGGGAAGCCATTTTTGAGCGTACAGGCGATCACGGACGGGAGGAGGATCCCGCTTTTGCGGAACTGGCCGCCTACAGAAGGCTGCAGAACGACATAGCCAGCTCGCAGGACTCGATTCAGTCCGCGGAAGAGCAGATGCGCAGGTTCAAGGAGCTCGAAGAGGACATCGACGCCAAGGAGAGGGAGGAAAGCCTCTGCTCGAAGGATCTGGGCGGCGCGTACGGCCGGCTGGGAAAGCTTCTTTTGGAGGGGCACGACGGGGGCGGCGACGATTTCTGCGCCCCGTACCGAGGCCAGGCCGACGAGCTGCTTGCCAAGGTGCAGTCCCTGGAGGAAAGGCTTTCCGGGCTGGAGCACAAGGAGAAGGGCAACGTTTTCTCGTGGATCGGCAAGAGCGCCCAAAGCCTGGTTCTGCGGTCCTTCCTGGGCAAGGCGCAGGAAAACCTGGAACAGGTTCGGCGCACCGTGGGCGAGCGTTTCNCCCGCCGCGCTTCCGGCACCCTGTTCCCCGACAACGGCGTTATGGACGCGATTTGCAGCGAAATCGAACAGAGACGGTCGGATCTCCAGGATCTTTCGCAGGATCTGGCCGGCCTAAAGGACGAAAAACGGAAAATATCCGACGGCTTTAGTTCCGAGGGCGGGCCGCTTAGGTATATCCAGACCCTGAAAAACCAGATTACCCAGGTGCAGAACGAGTTGAGGGTTCTGTACAGGCGCATAGGCACGGAGGCCGCCCTTGCCGACGAGCGCAGGGAGCTTATCCAGTCCTTCGTAAGGCCGGAGGATCGGGAAAACCTGGACAGCGCGGCGCGCATGAACCAGGCAATCAACGACTGCGACGCGGTTATAGAGAAGCTAAAGGCCTCCCTTGCCATTGACGACGAAAAGGCGAAGATCGAAAAATACCGCAGGATGATAAACGAGAAACGTGACAAGATAGCCCAGGCCGAAAAGAACATCCTGGAGTTTGAAGGGGCCATAAGTGATTCCGAGGCGAATATTGAAAAACTACGGCATCTTCTGTAAGAATTGTTTCCAGGGAATAACATGGCAGTGACAAGGAAAACCAACGTGAAGGCTCCCGCCGGAAGGGGGACGACCAAAAACACCAAGAGCGCGGCCGTTAAAACCGGTGTCGCCAAGGGCGCTCCGACCAAAGGCGGGGTCGCCAAGATCGCGACCGCTAAAATCGGGGCCGCAAAAGGCAAGGCAGTTGCCGGCGCGGCCAAGACCGTCGCCGGGAACGACGCCAAGCGTTCCGCCAAAGGCGCTTCCAGGGCGGGCGCCGCCAAGGGTGCCGCGACCGCCAAAGGCGCGGTTGGGGGGGGCGGAAAAACCGAAAGGACGCCGGCAGGGGCATACGACGAGTCCAAAATCAAAACCCTATCCTCGCTGGAGCACATACGCCTGCGGACGGGGATGTACATAGGGCGGCTGGGCGACGGCTCCAGTCCCGACGACGGCATATACGTGCTGCTCAAGGAAATCATCGACAACGCCATCGACGAATTTATAATGGGCAACGGCAGGCACGTCGAGGTGGCGATCTCGGGCAACGCCGAGCCCGGGGCGGCGGTCGTAAAGGTGCGCGACTACGGCCGGGGAATCCCGCTGGGAAAGCTCGTGGAGTGCGTATCGGTAATCAACACCGGGGCCAAGTACAACGACGAGGTGTTCCAGTTTTCCGTCGGGCTGAACGGCGTGGGGACCAAGGCCGTCAACGCCCTTTCCGTCCACTTTAGGGTAATCGCCATAAGGGACGGCGAATTCGCCGAGGCGGTTTTCGAACGGGGCGCGCTGAAAAGCGAGCGCAAGGGCAAGCTGAAGGAAAAGCAGAAGAACGGGACCTATGTCGAGTTCGCGGCCGACCCGGAAATCTTTCCCGGCTACTTGTTCAACCTTGAGTTTATCGAAAAGCGCATCCAGAACTACGCCTACCTGAACGCCGGGCTGACCCTGGTGTTCAACGGCAGGCAGTTCGTGTCCAGGCGCGGCCTTTTCGACCTGCTGCAGGAGGAAACCGGCGAGGCCGGCCTTTACGCGATGGGCTACTACAAGGGGGAGCATTCGGCCAACGGCCAGCTTGAGTTCGCCTTTACCCACACCAACAATTACGGCGAGGGATATTTTTCGTTCGTAAACGGCCAGCACACGTCCGACGGCGGAACCCACCTTTCCGCGTTCAAGGAGGGCTTCCTAAAGGGGATCCAGGCCTATTTCAAGAAGGACTACCGCAGCGAGGACATCCGGGAAGGCTCGGTCGCCGCGGTCGCGATAAAGCTGAAGAACCCGATTTTCGAAAGCCAGACCAAGAACAAGCTTGGCAATTCGGACATCCGGGCCTGGGTCGTGCAGGAAACCCGCACCGCCGTGGAGGACTGGCTGCACAAGAACCCGGAGGCGGGGAAAAAGCTGGAGCAGAAAATCCTGTCCAACGAGAGCCTTCGCACCGAGCTAAACGCGGTAAAAAAGGAGGCGCGGGAGGCGGCGAAAAAGATCGCCCTGAACATCCCCAAGCTAAAGGACTGCAAGTACCACCTGGAGGACGGCAAGGAATCGATGATCTTCATTACCGAGGGCGATTCCGCCTCCGGCTCCATCGTTTCCAGCCGCGACGTCATGACCCAGGCGATCTTCTCGCTGCGCGGCAAGGTCGAAAACATGTACGGCAAGAAACGCGCCTCGATCTACAAAAACGTGGAATTGTACAACATGATGATGGCCCTGGGCATAGAGAACGACGTAGAGGGGCTTCGCTACTCGAAAATTATCATCGCCACCGACGCGGACTTCGACGGCTTCCACATCCGCAACCTGCTTTTGACGTTCTTTCTTTCGTTTTTCGAGGAGCTGGTTACGGCGGGCAGGGTTTTCATTTTGGAAACGCCGCTGTTTAGAGTGCGAACGAAAAAGGAAACCCGCTACTGCTACAGCGAAAAGGAACGGGACGAGGCGAGCGCCGCCCTTGGCAGCCAGAGCGAGATTACCCGCTTTAAGGGCCTTGGCGAGATAAGCCCCAAGGAGTTCGGCCAGTTTATCGGCGAGGACATGCGACTTGTCCCGGTGACCGTGAACACGCTGAAGGTGGTTCCGCAGGTGCTTACCTTTTACATGGGCAAGAACACCCCGGAACGCAGGGAATACATCATGAAAAACCTGATCGAGGACGCGGGGTAAGCGGGGCGAGTATGAAACCCCTTATCGAGGGCACGGGATGAGCGAGTGCAACGGGAAATTCTGGATCGTACTTAACCCGACGGCGGGAAAGGGAAAGGCACTGAAACGCCTGCCGGGGATCGAGCGCTTCATGCGCGGGAGCGGGCGCGACTTCGAGGTGATCCTGACCAAGGGGCCGGGCGACGCGCTGGAGCTCGTGCGGAACCTTCCGCTTGCGCCGGGCGACGTCACGGTCGCCGCCGGCGGGGACGGCACCTGCAACGAGGTCGCCAACGGCCTGCTTTCGAGCCGGCCGGCCGATCCGCCGCTTTTCGGGATTCTGCCGGTGGGCAGGGGCAACGACTTTTCCTCGACCCCGGGGATCCCTGAGGACGTCGAGAAGGCCCTGCGGATCCTGCTTGCGGGAAAAACGCGCCCCCTGGACGCGGGGCTGGTAACCGGGGGCTTTTTCCCGGACGGCCGTTACTTCGTGAACGGCGTGGGCATCGGCTTCGACGCCAAGGTCGGGTTCGCGGCGGCCAGGATGAAAATCAAGAGCGGGCTTTCCTACGCCCTGTGCGCGCTTGCCGCGGTGGCACGCTTCGAGCCGTCGCCGGTGGTGCGCGTGGTTTTCGACGGAAACGAGCTTACCATTCCGGCCACGCTTGTCTCGATCGTGAACGGCAGGCGCATGGGCGGCAGCTTTTACATGGGGCCCAACGCGGTGCTGGACGACGGCCTTTTGGATCTCTGCGCCGTGCAGCACCAGGCCGGCCGGCTCAAGCTTATGAAGGTCTTTTCCGCGTACACCAAGGGAACCCAAAGCGAATGCGAGGGCGTCCACTTCGGCAGGTCGGCGCGGTTTCGCCTGGAGGCGATTGAGGGCGGGATGGCCGCCCACTGCGACGGCGAGACGGTCTGCTACGACGGCAGGGAACTGGAAATTTCCTGCGTCCCCGGCGCGTTGCGGCTTGTGGGGGCGAGCTAGCGTGGAACTCAGAAGGGCGGCGGTTTCCTATTTTCTTAAGGGCGTCACCAGCGCGATCTGCAGGATCGACTGCGGCGAGTTCCGGGACGCCCTGTCCCGAAACGAGCCGATGCTGGTGGCCTTCAACCACGTCAATTTCCTGGAGGTGCCGATTCTGGTGGGGCACAGCTATCCCCTTAAGGTAACCGGCCTTGCCAAGGCGGAAACCTGGAAAAACCCCTTTTTCGCGTTTCTGTTCGATTCCTACGGGGCGATCCCCATCCAGCGCGGCAGGGCGTTTACCGAGGCGTTCAGGCTGATGCGCGAGGCCGTTGACGACGGCTTTTTCATGTGCATAGCCCCGGAAGGGACGCGGAGCAAGGACGGCGTTCTTGGGTCCGGCAGGCCGGGGATTATCCAACTGGCCCTGGACACCGGCCTGCCGATTCTGCCTGTGGCGCACCACGGCGGCGAGCGCGTCTGGGAGAACCTTAGGCGGCTGCGGCGCACGCCGTTCTGCTTCAGGGCGGGCAGGCCCTTCAGGATCAGGATTGGGCACAGGCCGGGCAAGGGGGAGCGCGGCCAGATAACGGCGGAGGTAATGGGCCGGATGGCCCGGCTGCTGCCGGAGGACAAAAGGGGCGCTTACGCCGGGCAGGCCTTGCTGGACGAAAGCGAGTGCAAGTACCTTGATTTTCTATGAAAGCCAAAACGCACGTTTTCGACGTTGACCACACGGTAATAAAAAGATCCAGCATGGGGCATTTCCTGCGCGAGGCCCTGGCCGAGGGTATCGTTCGCCCATGGCAGATTCGTCGCCTTCCCCTGGAATGGGCCAAGTACAAGCTCGGCCGCCTGGATCTCGATTTTATCGAAAAGGCGGTCGAGTTCATCGCGGGCATCGAAAAAACCGACCTGGAGCGGGTCGCCGAGACCTGTTTCGAGCGGCGCATAAGGCGGGACATCTACCCCGGCGCGGCGCGGCTTATCGGGGAGGCCCGGGAAAGGGGCGAGAGGGTCGTTTTCGCGACATCGTCGTTCCATGTGGCGATACGCCCGCTGGAGCGTTTCCTTGGCGTCGAGGGCTCGCTGGCCTGCGAGCTGGAATTCCTGGACGGCAGGACGAGCGGCCGGCTTGTCGGGCGGAGTTTGCTTGGGCCCAAGAAGAGGGACGCGGTGCGGGATTGGCTGGAGCGCGACGGCATTAGCCCCGGGGACGTGTGTTTCTACTCGGATTCCCATATCGATATCCCCCTGCTGGAATTCTGCGGCACGGCGGTGGCGGTGAATCCCGACCGTGTTTTAAAGGAAAAGGCGAGAAAACACGGTTGGAAGGCAATTTATTTCTAGGTAAAACCATGGCCCCACTTCCCTAAATGGCTTTTTTATGACAAAATGGGGTAAT
This sequence comes from Treponema sp., assembly GCA_009786675.1. The sequence goes on from WQRP01000074.1 coordinate 7,534, forward strand.
CTGTCGCGCATTGGTCATTATCATGGAGCTGTTATGAAACGAAACATATCGGTCGTGCCCGTGCTCTTGAAAAAGGATTTGGGCCTGGCCTCTAAGGTGTTTACCAGTTTTTGCAAGATGGGGAAGATAAACTATCTCCGCAGGCGCGATTACGGTTACGACCACATGAAAAACTTCGCGCTGGTTTATTTCAAGCT
>WQRP01000075.1 GCA_009786675.1 Treponema sp.
ATCATTCCTTGGCTAAAGGAAAACTACGACTGCGAGGTAATCGCCGTGTGCGTCGACGTCGGCCAGGATGCCGACTGGAAGGATATCAAGAGCCGCGCGCTTAAGACTGGCGCCTCGGTATGTCACATCGCCGACGTCAAGAAGGAGTACGTCGAGGAGTACATCTGGCCGACCCTAAAGGCCGGCGCGGTGTACGAGGACAAGTACCTTTTGGGAACGGCCACGGCCAGGCCGCTGATCGCGAAAACCCTAGTGGAATACGCCCGCAGGGAAAAGGCGCAGGCCGTCGCCCACGGCGCGACCGGAAAGGGCAACGACCAGGTGCGCTTCGACCTTGGGCTTATAGCCCTGGCGCCCGATCTGGAGATTATAGCCCCCTGGCGAATCTGGAAGATCAACAGTCGGGAGGCGGCGATGCGCTATCTCGTCAAACGGAACATTCCCATCCCAATGAGCAGGAAAAGTTCCTACAGCCGCGACGACAATATCTGGCACATGTCCCACGAGGGCCTGGAACTCGAGGATCCCTCGGTCGAACCGCAGCTTCGCAAAATGCTGGTCAACACCGTTCCACCGGAAAAGGCCCCCAACAAGGCAAGCTACGTGGACCTTGAATTCGAGAGGGGCGTTCCGGTGGCGCTGAACGGGAAAAAGACGGACGGGCTTGCGCTTATCAGGGCTCTTAACAAAATCGGCGGCGAGAACGGGATCGGTATTGCCGACCTTGTCGAGAACCGGGTTGTCGGCATGAAGTGCCGGGGCGTTTACGAGACCCCCGGGGGCAGCATTCTTTATTACGCCCATCGGGAACTTGAGCACCTGTGCCTGGACAGACAGACCTACGCCTTTAAGCAACAGGTCGGCCTAAAGATGAGCGAGCTTATCTACGGCGGCCTATGGTTCACCCCCTTGCGCGAGGCTCTGGCCGCCTTCGTGGAATCCACGCAGTCCGGGGTTTCCGGGAAGGTGCGGCTGAAGCTTTACAAGGGTTCCATAAGCTCGGCCGGGGCGACCTCGCCCAACTCCCTTTACAACGACAGCATCGCCAGCTTTACCACCGGCGATCTGTACAGCCACGCGGACGCGAAGGGTTTTGTCAGGTTGTACGGGCTGCCCATTCTGGTGCGTTCGCTGATGGAACTGGACAGGAAAAAGGGCGACGCCAAGGAGGCGCCCAAAAGCGCGGGCAAGCCGAGGGGCAGGGGCACCGCGAAGAAGTAACCGAAACCAATGGCCTCGCTTTTTGCAAAAGCTTTGCGTTATTCCTTTCCCGTCCTGCTGGGGTACCTTGCAATAGGTTCCGCCTTCGGGCTTCTTTTGGCGGACGCGGGCTACCCTTGGTGGCTTGCCGTCGTCATGGGTCTTGTCATGTACGCCGGGGCGGGGCAGTACATAGCGGTGGGGCTGTTCGCCGCGGGGACAACCCTGTGGGAGGCGGTGCTGGTGCAGCTTATGGTGAACGCCCGCCACATCGCCTACGGCCTTTCCATGATGAACCGCTTCAAGGGGACGGGCAGGCGAAGGTTTTACCTTATCTTCGGCCTGACCGACGAGACCTTCGCCCTGCTTTCGTCCATGCCTGAAAACCAGGATGGCAAGGAGCAGTCGCGTTTCATGTTTTTGGTAACGTTGCTGAACCAAAGCTACTGGGTAACCGGCAGCCTGATCGGTGCGATCGCCGGTGCGCTTATTCCGTTCGACACCGAGGGGATAGGCTACGCGCTTACCGCGCTGTTTATAGTTCTGATGATCGAACAGATGCTTCGCCTGCGAAAGGCCGGCGTTTTTATAGTTTCGGCGGTATTTGCGGTTCTATGCGTGGTGTTTTTGCCGGCGCGTATCTCCCTGCTTGCCGCGCTTGCGATTGCCCTTGCAATCGGCTCCTTTCTGCCAAAGAAAGATACCGCCAAAGTCGATGCTTCCAGGGTTGAAGCGGACACGCCAAAGGACGGCGGCACATGACCACGAGCGTAGGCGACGCCCTGCTTCTTACCCTGGCAATGGGCGCGACGATTTTCTTTTGCAGGGTTTTTCCGTTTTTGTTTTTCCGGGGAAAAGCCAACGGCGCCATGGAACGACGGAACGGGCGCAACGCCGCCTTTCTTGGCTTCGTCGAAAAAACCGTGCCGCCGGTGGCGATGACCGTCCTTACGTTTAACTCCCTGGCCAGCCCAGTAAGGGCGAACCTTGGCGAATTGGTGCCGGTGCTTACGGCGGCGGCCTTTACCGCAGCTGTCCACCTTTGGCGGCGCAACCCGATGATCAGCATTTTTACGGGGACGGCGCTGTACATGGTATTGATACGGGTTCTTGGTTAGCGAGGGAAACCTGGTATCTGAGCCCAAAAACCCTACACCGAAACCCTATTCCTAACCAGCTTCGCAATCTCCATAACAACGACCGCGCCAAGCGCAAGGCCGACGGCGACAGCCCAGTTCCGTAAACCGAACGCCACGGGCATATGGAACGCCTCGCGCAAACCAGGAAGCACGGTTAACCCGTAAAGCGCGAAGCACACGCCCACCGCAAGTATCGCGTACCTGTTGCTGAACAAGCCCACCTGGGCGATTGTCTGGCTGTTGGAACGGGAAGAAAACGTTTGCAGCGTGCGGGCGAAAATCAATGTTGTGAACACCATCGCACGCCCGACCTCAACGGAAAAATACGTCATGCCGATGTACTGCGCCGCAATCGCCGCGACGCCGATTAGGATTCCGCGGGTCAGCACGCTTACGAACAGGCCGCCGCCGAAAATCCCCTCGTTCATGTTACGGGGCGGGCGATCCATCACCTTAGGCTCGCCCTTCTCCAGTCCAAGGGCTATAGCCGGGAAAGCGTCGTTGACAAGGTTTATGAACAGGATTTGCAACGCGGTGAGCGGCTTGTCCCACCCGGCAAGTAGGGCGAAAAGAATGACAACGATACCGCCAAGGTTTCCGGAGAACAAATACCCCACGGCCTTTTTGATGTTGTCGAAAATGGTTCTGCCAATCGAGACCGCGCCGATAATCGACACGAAGTTGTCGTCGGTCAAAACCATCGCGGCCGCGTCCTTGGAAACCTCGGTGCCGCTGCCCATAGCGATACCTATGTCCGCCTGTTTCAGCGAGGGCGCGTCGTTCACGCCGTCGCCAGTCATCGCGGTAATCTGCCCCTTTTTCTGCCAAGCCCTGACTATGCGGATTTTGTTCTCCGGGGACACGCGGGCGTAGACGGAAATCTGTTCCAGCCTTTCCATAAGCTCATCCTCCGACATCGCGTCCAGTTCCATGCCGGTAACGGCAATGTCGCCCTCCCCCGCGATGCCGATCTCCCTGGCGATGGCGTGGGCCGTGGTCTTGTGATCCCCGGTTATCATGACGGTGCGGATCTGCGCTTTTTTGGCCCGGGCAATCGAGCCGGGAACCTCCTCGCGCGGCGGGTCGATCATGGCGGTAAGGCCGATTAGGGCAAGGCCGTTTTCGTCCTCGAAGCCAAGCGACGTTTTGCCAGGGGGCGCGTCCTTTGTCGCGTAGGCCAGAACGCGCAGAGCCCGGTGGCTGAAATCCTCGTTCGCCTGTTCAAAGTTCTTCCTTGCCTCGTCGTCGAGAATCCGCGCCTCGCCGTTTACCATGACGTGGGTGCATCTGGAGAACAGCACGTCCGGCGCGCCCTTGGTAAACACGCGCCGTCCGTGCATGGTGCTCATCAATTTGCGCTCGGAGTCGAAGGGCAGTTCGGCGAGCGTTCCGTGTAGTTCCCGAATCTCCCTGTGGGAATTGCCCGACCTGTCGCAGAACGCCAAAAGCGCGGTTTCCGTCGGGTCGCCTATCAGGGTTCCGTCCGCCCCGGCGACCGCGCCGTTGCACAGCACCATCGCCTGGACAAGAAGCGAGTCCCCAAGGCTTGCGCCGCCCGGCAGGAAGTGATCAACCACCGTCATCTTGTTTTGCGTAAGCGTGCCGGTCTTGTCCGTGCAGATTACACCGGTGCTGCCAAGCGCCTCGACCGCCGGAAGCTTCCTGATAATCGCGTTGCGGCTCGCCATTTTTTTCGTGCCGACGGCTAGCACGATTGTTACAATGGAACTAAGCGCCTCGGGAATTGCCGCCACCGCTATGGCTATGGCAAAAAGGAAGGCGTTGAGCACCCCGTAGCTAAGATCCCCGCCCGCGTTGACGGTACGGAAGGTCTCGATTGCAAAAATAACCGCGCACAGGGCCATAATCGCAAGCCCCAGTTTCTTGCTGAAAACCTCCAGCCGTCTTTGCAGGGGCGTCTGCCTGTCCTGCGCCGTTTCGATAAGCTGCGCGATTTTGCCAATCTCGGCCTGTCTGCCCGTGGCGGTAACGACGAACTCGCCCTTGCCGTACACGGCGACGGTGCCGCTGTAGACCATGTTTTTGCGATCGCCAAGTGAAAGCTCGCCGTCCAGGGTGGCGTCCAGTTTCAGCACCGGCTCCGATTCCCCGGTTAAAAGCCCCTCGTCCACCTTTAGGGAATTGCAGACGGTGATCCTGCCGTCGGCCGGAACGAAGTCCCCGGCGTCAAGCAGCACCACGTCGCCCGGGGCAAGCTCCCGCGCCGGCAGGCTAAGGGTTTCGCCGGCGCGCCGAACCTTGGCGACCGGCGCGCTTATTTTTCGCAGAGCCTCCAGCGAGCCTTCCGCCTTGCGGGTCTGGATTACGGAGATCAGCGAATTCGCTATTATGACGGCAAATATGACGGCGGATTCAAGGAACTCGCCAAGGACGGCCTGCACCACCACGACGATGGCGAGGATGATGATCATGGGATCCTTCCAGGCGTCCAGGAACAGCCGCCACAGCGGAACCCTTTCCTTTTGCCGCAGCTCGTTGTAGCCGCCCTCGTCCAGGCGCTTGTGCGCCTCCTGCCTGGACAGCCCCTGCGCTGACGAGCCAAGCTCCGCGAAAAGTTCCGCGGGCGATTTGCGATAGAATTCCATAGGCACCTCTTTTTACCGGCAGACAAACAGCCATGATAAAGGTATTGTCAAGCTGCCAGCAAAACCGATGAAGGAAACCCCATGTGATGACACCCGAACCTGGAGCGATCCAGCAACTACTCCCCCTTTGTATTGGATTAAAATATACTAAGTTTTCCGGCGGGCGTCAACCGCACCAGCGCCAACTAGTCATGACACATGAGGAATCAGCAAACTACATTGTTGAGGTAAGCCCGTTTGCCCACGCGGTTATTCGTGAAAAGCGCATGCCGTTTGATATCATTGGAAACGTTGACCCCCTTCTACTGCGAAAGAAATCAGTCCAGGCTTAGACAGGCCGTGGATCAACCAGAAGCGGGCTTGGGTGTTGAGCATGAATTGATCGAGGTTGACGGGACTACCTGTATTGGGAAACACAGGATAGAAAGACGCCGAAGCGTATCAACGAGGACGATCGCTTGGTGTACCGCATCGCAAACGAACAAATTGAAATCGCGACCTGCAGGAGCCATTACGAGGATTAGCCCATCTGGAGACTCGGGTTTCCCCCCGCGCATTATCCTCCTTTCCATCCCCAACGAAAGGCAGCCCCACCCGAACGAAGGGTCGTTCCCCGCCCGCCAGGGGCGGGCGAGGGCGCTACATTGCCCGCACTGAGCCGCAGAACTCAGGGGCGAAACTATGATAAAAGCAAGTGGTTGCCAGTTGACGGGACACGGGTTAACGGATTTTCATCAAACGCTTACGGCGGATACCTACGTTCCGGCGGAAGCGACCATTACCACTTTCGATAGCCATAATTGCGGACATCATTGATGTTGGCAGGTTCAGGGACTCCAAGGCTCTTACCTGCGCTCCGCTCCCAAGGTGTCAAATTCAAACACGACGGCAAGCAATTGCGGCACAAACAAAAAAGGCAGGAAACTTTCGGCCGCCTTGTTGACCCAGTCGCTGAGCCATGTATTGGATGCCAGCCCAAAGTTGCGACGCTGGTATGACCGCCCGTGCGAATACAAAAAGCCCGGGCTGGTTCACACTGGGCTTCGCCGCATGGTGTTCGCGGAAATATTCCAGATGTTGAGGAAACGGCAATACCACTACGGGAGAGATATTGCCAAACACGAGCTTAAAATGAACCGTTACGGAAATTTTCTTGCCAAAAGAAAAAATCTTTCAGAAATCGCTTGACTTTTATCATAGACATAGACGCACAACCCGGAAACCAATAATGGAGCTCCGATGATCGGGACTGTCGTGATCACGAATCGCCGACCGAGCGTGCCCAGGCGGATCGCTCCAACCCCCGCCGCGAAACACGCGGTCGACGCTGAAAACCACATCCTCCCCCTTGGGATCAACCTGTGCATCTGCCGAACAGTATCCATGACTATCCCATACCCACTCCCACACATTTCCATGCATGTCGTAAAGTCCCCAGGCATTCGGTTTCTTCAACCCTACTTGGTGCGTCTTTGAATTGCTATTGTGGCTATACCATGCATAATCGGCAATGTTGCCATCCGTATCCCCAAAACTCCACTGCGTTGTCGTCCCAGCGCGGGCAGCAAACTCCCATTCCGCATCCGTGGGTAGTCGGTAACCGTTGGCGTTCCAGTCTGCCGTTACCGCATTCCATAAAGAACATTGACGAGAATAGTTAACCTTAGCGAATTCATACCTATGCGTATCAATCTCATAATGAGCCGACTCTTCATCTTCATATTCATAGAATACTTTTTTTTGATACCTATTCTTATCGTCAATAAAAGTCGGCACCTTTGAATGCAACCAGTCATCGGCATTGGTATTGTTCACGCCGGCTATGCTGTACACTGGGGTAAGCCCTTCCAGTATGCTAAGCCTGTTGGCGAATGCTATCGCATGGTACCAGCTAACGTTTTCCACTGGCCTCCTGGCCTGCACTTCCCCATGGTCAGAACTATTACCAAAGAAGTGGCTGGGGTTTTTACCCATCACCTTATAGTATTGCTCTCGCGTTACCGGGTATATGCCCATGTGAAAGCCCTTGGTCAGCATAACCTGGTGTACCGGTTCGGCTCCATCAACACCGGCCTGTCCCATGGTGAAGATGTCAGGGGCTATCCATACCATTTCAATCGATCCACCCCAATCCCACCCAGCGTACAGCGTGATGGGCTCCGTTATTGGCGTGCTGAAGTCAAACTTGTTTTTCGACGCTCTGTTGTCGGTATACCAGCCAGTAAAATTGCAGCCTTTCTTTGTCGGATCTGTCGGCCTCTTAACGGTCTGACCCTTCCTCACAAATACCCGCGTCGGCTCTCTAAGGGTTCCGTCATTGGCATTAAAATCTATGTGGGGGTGCCCAAACCAGCCCGCGAACAAGGTTATGGGTTTTGTAATTGGCGTGTTAAAGTCAAACTTCGCCGTAAGATCCGCCGTGGTGTACCAGCCGATAAAGTCGTCGCCTGTTTTTTTCGGGGCTGGTGGCCTGTCAGCGAGATACCCCTCCCTCACAAATACCCGCGCCAACCCTCTAAGGGTTCCGCCATTGGGATTAAAATCTATGTGGGGGTGCTCTTGCTTACTGAGCCAGCCCGCAAACAGGGTTATGGGTTTTGTGATTGGCGTGGCGAAGTCAAACTTCCACGTAAGACCCTCCGTGGTGTACCAGTCGGTAAAGCCGTCGCCTGTTTTTGTCGGGGCTGGCGGCCTGTCAACGGTCTGTCCCTCCAATACAAATACCTGCGCCAGCCCTGTGTTGGTTCCGCCATTGGGATTGAAGGTTA